>ONFC01000055.1 GCA_900317035.1 uncultured Eubacteriales bacterium | reverse complement strand
GATTATAAGGAGAGCATGAAAGAGCTCGGAAGATACATGCTGGCGTATGGAGATTCCGCGTATAAGTATTTCACCTACTCCGGAAGCGGATCGGGAAGTACCACAGATCCGGATGATATTGTTTACGAAGGAATCAGAACATATAAGAACAGTAAGTACACGACCGATATGCCGAATGCCAGGATCGTGATCCCGGCCAAAGCTTCCGCAGAAGAACAGTATGCGGCTGGACTTCTCCAGAAATACATCCAGAAAGAAGACGGGTATCAGCCGCAGATCGTTACCGATGCAACTTCACAGGGAAGTGCTTTTGAAATATCGGTAGGAAACACAAACCGTCCGCACGGAACGGTGAAATACACTTCAGATGGAGCGTATAAGATCAAGTCCTACAGTAACGGTATCGCAATCTTAGGAAACGGGAAGCGCGGAACGATCGACGGCGCCATGAAGTTCCTGGCCATCTGCGGAGGATATTACTGGCTGTCCTTCGAAGACGGATATAAGACGAACCAGACACACTTCAAATATGCAACGAATATCGATATCGATCACGAGCGCGCTTTCACGTTCACGGACACGGATCCGTATTTCGGCATCACGTATAAGGGAGAGAACCGCATGTTCTCGCTCGCGGGTGCGATGAACGGATTCTATGTAAACTGCACGGTCAGCGATCAGCCGGGCGGCCAGAAGTGGTACTTAAGTAAATGCAAAGAAGGCGCGTACGGCACCCTTCAGCCGGGACAGGCGCATACACTGATGGCGGAATACATCACGGAGGATCAGTTTGCAGAACATCCGGAGTGGTTCAGCTTGTATATTGAGAAAAAAGACGGAAAAATCGTAGTCAATGAAAGAAGACCTTACCAGCTCTGTCTGTCGAATGAAGAAGTATATGAGAAGATCAGAGACCATGTCTTCGAGATCCTCGAGAGTAGTAGCTATGACCCCAATGCGCCGATGCAGATCATCTGCCTCGCCCAGCAGGATGGTCCGCATTACTGTATGTGCAGTGACTGCTATGATTTCCGCAAGAAGTATGAAGTCGAAGGAAAGAAGGAGGGCCTTTGTGATGCAGCGATGTATCTGAATCTGTGTAACCGGATCTCGCGCGAAGTAAAGGCAACCGGAAAGTATCCGAATGTCTACATCGACATGCTGGCGTATACCCATAATCTGAAACCGCCGGTAGGCATGGAGATGGATGATCACGTGATCGTCCGCTATGCTGCGATCTGCCGCTGCTATGCCCATAATGCGGATGAGAACGGAAAAGACGAAAACGGTGTGGTTAAGTGTGACCAGAATGCTGAGGTCTCCGAGTATCTGAAGGGCTGGGAAGATCTGACGAAGAAGTATGGCGGACAGCTCTGGATCTGGGACTATGTCGCGAACTTCACCTGCACGGCTGGACCTTACATGAATTTCGACTCGCTGGTCCATGACATCAAATACTATCAGAGCATCGGAGTGAAAGGCGTCTATCTTCAGAACAACGATTCGCCGGGAAGTATAAATACCGAGTTCGGCGATCTGAGAAACTATCTGATAACTGTCCTTCTGGAAAACCCGAATGCGGATGCGGAAAAGGAAATGGAATTCTTCGTAACGGAATTCTACGGCAAGAGCGGACCTTATATCCTGGAAGCTATGAAACTCATGCAGAAGCAGGCGAAGCGCCATCAGCCGGGACCGAATGCGGATCCGTACGGACTATACTACCGAGATATATGCACGACGTATAATGCACCTACATCGCAGGTATTCGGCAATATGTATCCCACGAAAATGGATGCTCATAATGAGATGGATCCGGATGATCTTGCCAAGTGCGAAGCTCTCTGGAACCGGGCGCTCGAAGAGGCCGAATCCGATACTGCCGAGCATAAGTACAGGACCGGAAGGACGCACCTTGGCTGGAGATGGACTAAGTCCTGTATGAAGGTCTATGAATTCGCGGATCCGGCTACCTATAAGTCGATGAATGAGCAGCTGCACACTGATCTTTACAGGACATACGGAATGACAATATATGCCCTGACATATAGGAAAACTCCGGGAAAGGCGTATCTTTCA
Source organism: uncultured Eubacteriales bacterium (assembly GCA_900317035.1). Classification (GTDB taxonomy): domain Bacteria; phylum Bacillota; class Clostridia; order Saccharofermentanales; family Saccharofermentanaceae; genus Scatonaster. Next base: position 10,155 of record ONFC01000055.1, on the reverse strand, counting down.
AACACACCGGACCGCTGGCTGAATGAAAAGCCGTGGGAGGAGATACCCAAGTATAAAAGGTAAATGGTCCTGAAAAAGGATGAAATATAAAGGAGGGTCAAAAGATGAAGAGTGAGTACAGTGAACTGGAAATGGAAGTGATCGTATTCTCATCCGAGGATATTATCACGGCATCGGGAGAAAATGATGAGAACGAGGGAGCGTGGGTTCCACTATCCTAAGCAAACGACGGGGGTTGTCTCATATTTTGGGAAATGGCTGTTTTGAGGTGGCTGCATACACACCTTGGAACAGCCTTTTCTTGAAGTTTCAGTGCTTTTTCGGTATAGTGGGAAAAGAACTGTTAGGAGAAATGAAATGATAGGGTTTTACAGGATCGCGGATCGGATCATACGGATTGAATCACTTTTTGAAGATGTCCATGCGTACTGCCGGGAATATGCGATAGAAAAACAGAACCCGGATTTTGAGATCTCCATCTCTCCGGAAGACCTCGCCTATGAGAGAAAAAAATCAGAGGCGGAGGCAGCGATCAGTCCGAGAGCTTTTCAGGGCGGAACGGACGGGATGCTGGAGACCCTGGCGGTCTACCGTAAGATCGCAGAGAGATTCCCGCTTCTGTATAATACATTTCTTTTCCACGGGTCAGCGATCGCGGTAGATGGAACCGCTTATCTTTTCACGGCGAAGAGCGGCACAGGTAAATCCACGCACACTTCTCTCTGGAGAAAATATCTGGGCGATCGCGCCGTCATGGTCAATGACGACAAACCCCTGATCCGGGTAAGCGGTGAGGGAACTTTCATCTACGGGACTCCATGGTGCGGCAAGCACCGGCTGGGAAATGATATCCGCGTCCCGCTTCGTGCGGTCTGCATACTCGAAAGAGGAGAAAAAAACGAGATCTGCCGTATCAGCATGAAGGAGGCGATCCCGATGCTCCTTCAGCAGTCGTACCGTCCCTCCGATATAAAAGCACTGGAAAAGACGATACAGCTTCTTACGAAGATGCAGGAGAATGTACTATTCTTCCGTCTGAAATGCAATATGGATCCGGAGGCGGCTGAAGTTTCCTACGGATATATGAGTAAAGCGATCGGAGAGCAGCTGCGATGACGACCTCGATCTCTGACTATTTGAAAGAAAACGGGAGAATCACCTATTCCAATGTCGGTGTGAGCATGCTGCCGCTTCTGCGCCAGGGGAAAGATCTGTTCACCATCGAGAAAAATGACGGGAACAGATATAAGAAAGGCGATGTAGTGCTTTTCGCAAGGGGAAAGGATAAGTATGTCCTTCACCGGATCATTAAGGTGCTTCCGGATCAGTATGTGATCCTCGGAGATAACTGCGTAAACCCGGAGCGCGGCATAAGGGACTGCGACATCCACGGAAAGATGATCAGCTTTGTCCGAAACGGCAAAGAACACAGTATAAATGAGAGGCGCTACCGCCTGTATACGGGCTTTATCCTGACCACTAATCCGGTCCGCGTGTTCTTCAAGAAAATATGGGTCAGGATAAAAAGACTTCTGAAAAAGATCCTGAGAAGAAAGTAATATTCCCATTTAGGAAACTCTATTTCGCGCATTCCGGTCTCGCGCAGACGGGGCATTCTGCTATAATGAAGATGTCTTGTTTTATTGACAAAATATAACCGTACATATTTTGGGAAGTTAATGGGGGCTGGAAAATGAGAAAAAAGATAGCAGCGCTGATCTTGATGCTGGCGTGTATACTCATGTCTTTCTCCGGCTGCATGGAATTGGAGCGGGGTATCCGTGTCAAAGCGAACGGGGATGTCGAGTGTTTCTCTGAAGTATATATGAGCGAAAGCGACATGAAGTATGTCTATGACACGCCGGAGAAATTCTACGATGCGCTGAAGGATAATATCGATGACGAATTCCCGATCGAATCTTTTGAGAAGATTGAAAAGGACGTGAATAATAAGAAGTGGTATGGCGCCCGTGCCTCCTACGTGATCGATAGAAGCGACGTCAGTGAGGAACTGGACCGCATGTTCAGCGATTACGATGTGGACTACCGGGCATCCGGATTCCTTTTCAAAAAGGTGACGGTGACGATCCACTCAAAGGGCAAGAGCCTGACCTCAATGTTCTCTAATCTTATTACGAAGCCGGAAAAAGAACTGTCCGGCTATATCAACCAGGCGACGAAGAATATATTTACCATCGAGGTACCGTATCCGATCGTCTCGACGAACGGCGCCCATGTGGGAAGTACCGCAACATGGGATATGCAGGATCTGGACTCGATGACGGGCGGCGAGATCACGATGACAGTAAGCTACATCAACCTGCCGGTATTTCTTGTCTTTGCCGCAGTGATCCTGGTGATCATCGTGGTACTTGTCATCCTTCTTATAAGAAGACATAAGAAAAAGGATCCTTCTGCGCCGAAGGACGTATTGCCGCCTGTACCACAGGAACTGCCGCCGGTGGCACCTTCTGCTTCGGAACCAAAACAGGTTCCAGCTCCTCAGGTGCAGGCCGTACCGGCTACGCCTGAAGAACCGAAGGAGGAACTGTGCGATGTGCCGCAGGTGACCGGTCTTCCGTCGATCGGCCAGCTGCCGAAGACTGAGAATAAAGAGTAAAAACAGGGAAAAAGAAACAAATAAATTTTTTATTGGAGGATGGGGAAATGGAGAAAACAAAAACACGCCCGATTAGAAAACTGACTGTTCTTGTACTGGTACTGTCAATCATCGCGGCCCTGGCCGGATGCGTCCGCTATGAGGCAAGAGCGAGAGTCCACCAGGACGGAACGATGGACTTCGCACTCATTTATGCTACCAGTTCAGATCTGGGAGATGACCTGGGTTCCGGTACGAAAGATGCAAGAAAGGTGTTTGCGGATGCCGGCTGGGATCTGGAAGAGTATAAGGAAGATAAATACACCGGCTTCCGTGCTATTAAGAAGGATATTGCTATAGAAGATCTGGAAAAAGAACTGAAAAAGACAGATTCCTTTGAAGGCTTTACGATCAGAGAGTCAAATGGCGAATATACTATTGACTGGAATGTCGGAGATCTGAAGAAAAACGCGACCGGTCAGGGTGTTTCTGCAAGTTATCTGGAACAGTATGGCGGATATATGAATTTCGTCCTTGAGGTGCCGGGAGACGTTGTCGAGACGAACGGAAAAGTCTCCTCCGACGGAAAAACGATCGAGTGGAATATTATCGAAATGGACGAGCCGATCCAGGCTACATTTACTCTCTCCGGAGGAATGGTATTCCCTACTCGTACATCGGTTACGGTGAACAAGGATAAGACCGCTGACGTTGAACTTCTCTTTACAGACGTCAAAGACATGGAACAGTTCGATAGCCTCGAGGAAATGGGCTGGGATATCAGCGGAAAATCCAAGGTGGCTGCTACACAGGAAGGTGTCGATCTGGAGGATCTTGAAGATCTTCTTACCAGCACAGAACTCGGCTTCGATGGATTCTCTTTCAAAGAAGAGGAAGGCGTCTATGTTCTGGAATGGGATGCATCCGGAAAAGTGATGGATCTGGTCTTTGAACTTCCGAATGAAGCTGAAGACAGCAACGCGGACAGTGAAGATGAGATGATCCTCGAGTGGGATCTCTCGGAAATGGACGAACCCGTAAGCGCACAGTTTGAAATCAAAAAGGGCGGCGGATTCCCGATCCTGCTCGTTTGCATTATCGCAGGAAGCGTGATCGTTGTCGGAGTTATCATTCTCGTGATCGTTCTGATCGTAAGGAAAAAGAAGAATAAGGGTAACGGCCCGAAGGATCCTTCTCCGGTAGCGGTAACACCAGGTGCACCGCAGCAGTTTTCACCGGTAGCACCGCAGGCTCCGTCCTTCCCGCAGCAGTATGCACCGCAATCTCCGGCAGCACCTCAGGCAAACAGCCCGTTTGTCCCGCAGTCCCCGGCAAATCCGGCATCTTATTCATCCACCAGCGGTCTTCCGAATCCGGGACTCCCGCAGATGGGAAGTGTACCGCCGCAGGGTCCGAATGGTCCGCAGAATTAAAGCAATAGAATAGTGATACCTGCTTCATGACCGGAAAGACAAGAGGTTCTTTCCGGTCACGTTTTTGTTTAGCACGGTAGTATAACCTGCTTGCCAATATCCGCCTGTGCATGGTAGTATCAAAAAGGAAGCAGGACAAATGACCGGACTGCTTCCAGTGATTATACAGAAAGGGCGCCTTTTTGGCGCTACGGGTAGACCGATGAGAAAGTGATGACAGTTGGAAGAATACACATCTTAGGGAAAAGACCTGAGAAAGGTCTTCTTGTGTGCGCTTTCGGCAGATCATCACGATCACGTAGGAACATCCCGTTTCATATCTAGACGTGTGTTATGTGAGTCTGCTTTTGCGTGCGTAAAAGCAGACTTTTTCTTTCAGGAGAAAGAAGGCGTATATATGGCACAAATCAAAGTAAATGATCTATCCTTCTCATACGAAAACAGCTTCGATCCGATTTTCGATCATGTATCCTTTGCGATCGATACATCATGGAAACTGGGATTTATCGGAAGAAACGGAAAGGGGAAGACCACCTTTTTGAATCTCCTTTTAGGAAAATACGAATACAGCGGAAGTATCAGTATGGACTGGCCGTGCGACTATTTCCCGTACAAGATCCTTCCGGAAGAACTGGAAAGAACAGCGGACGAACTGATGGAGCAGTGGAAGCCGGGCGTCGAGTCCTGGCGCGTGATGTGTGAACTTTCGGAACTCTGCGTGGATGCGGAGCTTCTCTACCGGCCGATTCAGACGCTTAGCTTCGGGGAAAGAACGAAGGTGATGCTGGCAGTGCTTTTCGCGGGGGAAAATGACTTTCTTCTGATCGACGAGCCGACGAACCATCTGGATCAGGAAGCGAGGGACATCGTAAAGAAATATCTGGCTGGAAAGAAAGGCTTCATCCTGGTGTCGCATGATCGTGATCTTCTGGATGCATGCATCGATCATGTTCTTGTTCTGAACCGTTCGACGATTGAAGTGCAGGCCGGAAACTTCAGTTCGTGGTGGGACAATAAGACGCGGGCGGATGCTTTTGCCAAAGCCGAAAATGAGAAACACTTAAAAGAAATCGGGCGGCTGAAGGCCACCATGCAGCAGAGCCAAAGTTGGGCGACGAAAAATGAGAATACGAAGATCGGCTACGATCCGATCAAGGAACATGACAGAACGAAAAATGCACGGTCATATATCGGCGCGAAGACGAAGAAAATGGAGTCGCGCGTGAAGGTGTTTGAGCAGCGCATGGAGAGAAATATCGCTGAGAAGGAAGGGCTGCTTCAGGATATCGAGCAGATCCGGGATCTGAGGCTGTCTCCGATGGACCACTATAAAGACCGTCTGGTGGAAACGAGGGATCTTTCACTTCGCTACCGTGATGCTGACAGTGAGGTTTTTTCGGGCCTGACCTTCGAGATCAGAAACGGCGACCGTGTATTCCTGCAGGGAAGAAACGGATGCGGCAAGACGAGTCTCATCAAGGCGATCCTGGCATCTGCCGGCATCGGAGATATGGGAAATATCGAGCTATCCGGGATGCTTCAGACGGCCAGTAACCTGAAGATCTCCTACATCAATCAGGATACGTCCCATCTTCACGGGGATCTTCGGATGCACGCCTTCGAGAATCAGGTGGACTACAGCTTGTTCCTGTCGGTTCTTCGGCAGCTGGCGCTCGAGCAGGCACAGTTCGATAAGAAGATCGAAGAGTTCTCCGAAGGACAGAAAAAGAAGGTCCTGATCGCGACGAGCCTTCTGACTCCGGCACACCTCTATATCTGGGACGAACCGCTGAACTACATCGATGTGTTCTCCCGTATGCAGCTTGAAAAGCTGATCTCTGAATACACTCCTACGATGCTGATCGTCGAGCATGATGTACGCTTTAAGGAGAAAATGGCTACAAAAATCGTGGAAATGTAATCTGTGTGGTATAATGAGCGCGCGTATATATATGAGGGGAAGGGTTTAACTCATACATGAAGATCATCGATATTCTGAATAAGAAGACCATGTCGCTGTCGTTCGAGGTGTTTCCGCCGAAAAAGGAAACATCTTTCGAAAGCGTAAAAGAGACGACCGAGAAGATCGCAGAGAGTAAGCCTGCATTCATGAGTGTTACATATGGCGCAGGCGGCGGAACATCCCGCTTTACTCTCGACATCGCAAAGACGATCGAAGAGAAGCACGGGGTTCCGACCATGGCCCACCTGACCTGTGTATCCAGCTCGAAAGACATGATCCACAGTAAGATCGAAGAGATCCACAGCATGGGGATCGAGAATATCATGGCACTCCGCGGTGACCTGACCCCGGAACTCGAGAATACCGACAGAAGCAAGTGGGACTACCGCCATGCGGTCGAGCTGATCCGGGAGATCAAGGAAAGCGGCTATGATTTCTGCATCGGTGGCGCCTGCTATCCGGAGGTCCATCCCGAGAGTGAGAACCAGAGAGAAGACATTAAACATCTGAAGGAGAAGGTCGATGCCGGCGCGGATTTCCTCGTCAGCCAGATGGTCTTCGACAATAACCTTTTCTATAACTTTCTCTACAAGATCCGTGAAGCGGGTATCATGGTGCCGGTGATCCCGGGCATCATGCCGATCACGAATGCGATCCAGGTAGAGAAAGCCATCAAGCTCAGCGGCTCCTTCATGCCGCAGCGATTCAAGGCGATCGTGGATTATTTCGGATCGGATCCGGATTCCATGAAACAGGCCGGAATCGCGTATGCGACCGATCAGATCATCGACCTTTACGCCAACGGCGTGACGAATGTCCACGTCTATTCGATGAATAAACCGGATGTGGCGGAAGCCATCATGCATAACCTCTCGAACATCCTGTGGAAGGATTACGGAGTGAAATAAGCGGAGAAGGATATGGAACACGTAGATCGGATCATCGAAGCCATTCGGACAAAAACGCGGACGATCCCGCAGTTCTTCGAGTACGATGATGCGCCGCTCAATGAGATGGAGTGGCTCCGATATGCGTGCGTCCCGGTTCGTGACCAGCAGGTCGTCAAAGAGGATCCGAAGTTTACCGCCTCCATGGCGCGAGCACTTGCCTTTGCAAGAGAAGAGTGTGTCTTCCGTCTGGGATTCCTCGTTGTTCCGATCACCTGGGGAAAAGACGGATTCCCGGTCCTGCCATTTGAACAGAAATCCGAAAAACTAAGAAATAATCTCGAAGGCTGCAGCGCAGTAGTGCTTTTCGCGGCGACGATCGGATCCGGCATGGATAGAATGATCAGAAGATTTGAGAAGTCCGACCCGCAGATGGGACTTCTGCTTCAGGGGCTTGGCGCGGAACGCGTGGAATCCCTGTGCGATCTTTTTAATGCGGAAGTGGACGCGGCGGCACAGTCGCTCGGCCACACTACCTGCCGGCGTTATTCACCGGGATACGGGGATCTTCCGATCGAAGTTCAGAAAGAATTCCTGCCGCTTTTAGATGCCGAAAGAAGACTCGGCATCACGCTTTCCGAATCGTGCCTGATGGCGCCGAGCAAGAGCGTCACGGCGATCATCGGCATCGAATGATCCGGCTTTTTCGTGTCCTGGAAATCATATCCTCTGTCACTTAGTGACGATTCGCTTATCATGTTTCATCAAAATCTTTTATACAATCAGAACTGGCAAAGGGGACTGGCAAACTTCTGTTAAGGAGTAACAGTAAATGAAAAAATCAGTTCAGAATGCACTTCTGATGAGTTTGGTGCTGTCTCTTTCCCTGCCTGTTTCGGCATGCGGGAAAAAGAAAGATACCGGTACGGATTCTGATGGCAGCAGTATGGGAATGCGCGCCTCATCGGAAGAGATAACCGACAGTTCTTCGACCGATAGTAACGCATCTTCCGGCCGCACTGTCCAAGAAACAGATCCCTATTTTTCTCTGGAAGAAACAGATATCAAACTTCCCGTTGCTGACGGGCAGAAGCTCATTTCGCAGACGATCGATAAGATCCGGATGTTTCCCGGATCGATCCTGGTCGAATACCAAAATGATTACGACGTTGATCCTGAGATCATGAATAAATGGATCGACTACCAGATGGGAAAAGCCAAGCTCTCCGATGACGAGCTTCAGAAGATCACCGAAATAGTTGATAACTCGAGCGATACACGGCTTGCAGTATTCAATTTCGATGGAACATGCCGCTGCTGCTATGTTCCGGGACCTGACAACAGCCTGATAGGTGCTTTTGAAAATGACGACGGAAAAGTCATGGTGATCATTAACAGCTATGGTATGGAGGAAAACGGACAGTTCCTGGCAGAAGTCTCTGATTCCGGAAATCTTGAGAATAAGAAGGGGATCACCGTAGATAATCTGTATACGCAGTGTACTGCGCTCCCGGCCGGTAACGGTAATATTTTCGTGTCGGTCGATGGACAGGTATTTCTTCTGGATAAAGACGGAAATCAGATCTCTTCGCAGTCGGATCCGGAATATGTGGGAAGGATCCTGACCTCCGGCGGAAAATTCTATGTGCTCGGAAGAGATGCATCCGGAAACGATCTTTTCCGGGAAGCATACTATCTTTCTGAGATCGATCCTTCCTCGGGAAAAGTATCCGACGACAGGAAGAATGTTTCATACCAGATCCAGCCGGATGACCTGATTCAGGGACAGGACAGGATCTATCTGAACACGGGGAATGGTCTTTCGGAACTGGACTTATCCGGAGATGGTCAGTTGAAAGAAGTGCTCTCCTGGAACGAGACGGATTGTATGTATACCCGTATCCGTAAGTCCGGTGTGCGTGCGGTCTCAAATGACGAATATTTCTTTATTCGGAATTCCACAGCGGATGCGGATGTGGATACGACGGATTTCAAACTGGCGCATCTGAAGCGTGAACAGAAGAATCCTCACGCGGGAAAAGACATTATCGTGCTGGCCGGCTTTACTACGGATGAAGATTCGTTTGTCGAGAAACTGGTCGAGTATAACCGTGATCCGTCGAAAAAAGCCAGAATCGAGGTGAGAGATTATTCTTCGGAGACGGACCTGACGGATATGGAGATGTCCCGAAAGAATACGGCGGATATTGCCGATAAGATCCACCTTGATATGCTCAACGGGGACGGCCCGGATATCCTCATGAATTTCAGCCAGTACATGCAGTTCGATCAGGACGATGTTCTTCTGGATCTGAATACCTTTGTGGATGGAGCGGACGGACTTGACCGGAGCAAGCTATTTGATAATGTGCTCCGTGCTTTTGAAACGGACGGAAAACTCTATCAGATCCCGGTCACTTTTTACATGATGGGATATGTCGGAAATCAGAATCTGATCGGCGAGCGTGACCACTGGACGATCGAGGAGATGAACACCGTGGCTGCTTCTATCCCGGGAAATACACAGTTTATCTCACCGTCGTCCTGGAACGGACTTCAGACACTGATCCTTGGCAACTATATCGGCGACTTCATCGATTATAACAAAGGTGAAGTGAACTTCGATACAAAGGAGTATCGTGACATTCTCGATTTCGTGAAAAAATATGGTTCTCCGAAGACCGATGGCGAACTGGCCGCTGAGAAACTGAAAGGGCTGGATATGAATGACCGGGATATGCTTGATGCGGGTATGATCTCCATCATGGATACGACGATCCTGGGAACGTCCTACTTCGCCTATATCGACAGTGCGTGCCGGGGAAAACTCTCCTATGCCGGCTATCCGTCCTCCGGCGAAGGAGGCATGGCGGCTACTGCGGCGATGTCCATGGCGATCGCGAAAGATTCCACCCATCCGGAGGAAGCCTGGGAGTTTATCCGATTTCTCTTTGAAAAGGACGTGCAGGTCGCATCTGTCGGAAGCTGGAAGGGCTTCCCGGTCAATAAAGAAGCGTGCGAGGTGATCATGCAGAACCAGCAGACCTACTATCAGCAGATGAAAGCATCGCTCGATCAGAATATGCTGGACCAGCTGATGATTTCGGTATTTGACGAGAAAACGAAAGAGCATCTTCTTTCTGTGATCGGAAATATCCATCACCGGTATAGGACAGATCCTTCTGTCTTCATGATCGTTCAGGAAGAATCACCGGCATACTTTACCGGTTCCAGAGGCGCGGACGATGTCATCCGGATGATCGAGAACCGTGC
>ONFC01000063.1 GCA_900317035.1 uncultured Eubacteriales bacterium | reverse complement strand
TAAAAGGCAGGGATACCGCGCACATCGTCACCTGTATGCAGGAAGCCGATGAAATCATGTATGCACATAAGAGAGCCTATAAATCGAACAGATCATAATTCATAATGATCCATCCGACATCCGGAATGCCTTCTCTCCTAAAGATTTGCGATTAATTTCTCATACTATGGATCGGAGCAGGTATACGTCCGCCACGGGAGATGAACGCTTCAGATGAGGCAGTATTCACTTCCATGATCGGGGCATATCCTAAAAGCCCTCCGAACTCGACCTGATCGCCGACTTTCTTTCCGGGGACCGGAATCACACGGACAGCGGTCGTCTTGTTATTGAAGGTTCCGAGCGCCATCTCATCCGCGATGATACCGGAGATCGTAGAAGCCGGTGTATCTCCCGGGATCGCGATCATATCGAGTCCGACCGAGCAGACACATGTCATCGCTTCGAGTTTTTCCAGACGCAGGAATCCTTTCTCTGCGACCTCGATCATACCTTCATCTTCGGATACCGGTATAAAAGCACCGGACAGGCCGCCGACAAAGGAGCTGGCCATCGTGCCGCCCTTCTTCACCGCGTCATTTAACATCGCCAGAGCTGCTGTTGTACCCCAGGCACCGCAGTGCTCCAGACCGAATTCTTCGAGAATACGGCCGACAGAGTCACCGACTGCCGGTGTCGGCGCAAGAGAAAGATCGATGATTCCAAACGGAACATTCAGCCTCTGGGATGCTTCGCGGGCAACCAGTTCACCCACACGGGTGATCTTAAACGCTGCTTTCTTGATCGTCTCGGCAACAACTCCGAGATCTTCTCCTTTCACTGTTTCCAGTGCCGCCTTGATTACGCCCGGACCGGAAATACCGACATTGATGACACACTCCGGCTCGCCGGGTCCTAAGAATGCACCCGCCATGAACGGGTTATCTTCCGGTGCATTGGCAAACACCACGAGTTTTGCGCATCCAAGCGCATCTCTTTCTTTTGTAGCTTCTGCTGTCTTCTTGATGATCTCACCCATGTCTCTTACCGCATCCATGTTGATACCGGAGCGTGTGGACGCAAGGTTGATAGAAGAACATACATTATCCGTCACCGAAAGGGCTTCCGGGATCGAGTCGATCAGACGCTTGTCAGAGATGGTATATCCCTTCTGCACCATCGCGGAAAAACCGCCGATAAAGTTAACTCCGCACTCCTTTGCCGCCCGATCGAGAGTCTTGGCGAACATCGTATAGTCCTTTGCGCCGGAAGCTGCGGCCACAATGGAGATCGGGGTAACGGAGATACGCTTATTTACGATCGGAACCCTGTACTTCTCGGTGATCTCCTCACCTACTTTTACAAGATCCTTCGCATAGCGCGTGATCTTATCGTAGATCTTCTGGCAGGACTTCTCCGGCGTATCTGCCGCGCAGTCCATCAGGCTGATCCCCATCGTTATCGTTCTTACGTCCAGATGCTGTTCCTGAAACATCCGTACGGTCTCTAATACTTCAAAATCCGTAATCATACATATACCTGCTTAATTTGAATTGTTAATTGAATGCCCGGAAACGTTCACGGGCGGGAGGCACCGGAAATCAGATGCGGTGCATAGCATAGAAAAGATCCGTATGCTGGATGCGGATCGAGACACCGATCTCCTCACCGACCTTATCCAGTTTCTCGGACAGTGCCTTCATATCTGACTTCGCTTTCTTCAGATCCACGAGCATGATCATCGTGAAGATGTCATCCAGGATCGTCTGGGTGATATCGTTAATATTGACGTCTTCTTCCGCAAGAAGTGCGGAGATCTTCGCGATGATTCCCACCGCATCACAGCCGACGACCGTGATCACTGCCTTATTCTTATCTTTTTCTGTACTCATATGTTTATCCTTCTTTCTTTAGATGCGATATGTTTTATTGATCTGGGCAAGTTCGAAATCCCAGTCACCACAGGCTCTCGCCTCCAGTTCCACGTCTTCCCTGTCATAGAAAGGAACCAGATGCGAAAGGATCGTTTTCTTTATACGAAGTGCCTTGGCACAGGAGTAGCACTCTTTCGGTGTCAGATGGAGCATATTCGGACGTCTTGCCGCCTCGATCTCGCCACAGTCCATGATCGCCAGATCAGCATCATCCAGATATCCGGCAAAGAGCGTATCAACGGAAGCATCCGCAGTATAAACGAACACCTTGCCTTCATGCTCTACACGTATTCCGTAGCACTCGACCGGATGATTGGTGCGGAAGAACTTTGCTTTTGCACCGAAAAGAGGCAGCTCGGATTCGTGACCGATGTATCCGATCTTATAGCCCCAGTCATTAGTTAGGGAATGAATTACACCTTCCGGAGTCTTCGGCGCGAATATCGGTACGTTTTTAAACTCCATGCCATGCTTGGTATTCATGTCGATCGCATAGCGCATCACCATCAGATCACTATAGTGGTCCGCATGAAGATGGGAGATCAGTATCGCATCGAGTCCATTCAGCGGAACATGAAGCTGAAGATTGGAGAAAACACCGCTTCCGCAATCGATCAGCACTTTTTTATCATTGATCGTAAGTAAATATCCGGATGCTGCCTGTCCAGGGCCCGGATAACCGCCGCTGCAGCCTAAAATCGTAACTTCCATAGCATTGTGTCCTTTTCTTCGGAATCGACACAATCATTTTACCATATACTTAGGAAAATAGCTTATGCAATAAAGCTTCAGCCTGCCTGATCCCATCGATCGCAGAGCTCATGATCCCGCCTGCGTACCCTGCGCCTTCTCCGGCCGGATAGATACCGGATACAGAGATGCTCTCGCCATTTTCATCTCTTCTGATCCTGACGGGAGAGGAACTTCTGGTCTCAATACCCGTAATAACGGCATCCGGATCGTTAAATCCCCTTATCTTCCTGTCCAGAAGAACCAGGCCTTCATCCAGTGTTTCCGAAACAGCAGAAGGAAGGATATCCCATAGGTTACTCATCGTAACTCCTGGGCGGTAGGAGGGTTTGATTTTTCCCCACTCCGTTGTTTTCGCATGATTATGGAAATCAGAAACGCGCTGTGCCGGTGCCAGGTAACCGCCCGTTCCGGCCTTAAAAGCCTTGTTTTCAAGATTTCTCTGGAATATGATCCCCGCATCCCAGGCATCACTTCCGAAGTCCGTTCCGTCCACTCCGACGAGCATCGCGGAGTTTGCATTCTCTTTATCTCTGGCATATTCGCTCATGCCATTCGTGACGACACCGGACTCTTCGGATGAACCGCAGACAACTTCGCCTCCGGGACACATACAGAAGGAATAGAGTTTTCTGCCCGTTGATGTCGGGGTCACGACTTTATAATTTGCAGGATGCAGGATCTCACTCTCGAAGCATTCGCCAAACTGTGCCCTATCGATCTCGCATTGGAGATGCTCGATACGGACGCCAACCGCAAACGGCTTCTGCTCCATCTTCACTCCCCGCCCGGAAAGCATGTAGAACGTATCTCTCGCGCTGTGCCCGATAGCCAGGACCAGTGCATCGCACGGGATCGTAACCGCATCCTGATCCGAGTAGGATGAAACATGCGTGATAGAAGTAAGTGAACCGTTCTCCACAGTTATATCAGACAGTTTCCGCTCGAAAAGCACCTGTGCGCCGCGCTTGATCAGGTCCTGACGCATATTCCGGATAACCACACGAAGATAGTCTGTTCCGATATGAGGGTGTGCATCGAAAAGAATCGTCTTCGGCGCGCCGTATTTCACAAATGTACGAAGCACCGGATCTCTTCTGCCATCGGAAACGCCACTGAAGAGTTTACCGTCGGAGAATGTTCCGGCACCGCCTTCTCCAAACTGGATATTTGAGCAGGTATCGAGGATCCCCTGTTCCTTGAGACGCTGTACATCCGAAGATCTGGTATCCACGTCTCTTCCTCTTTCAAGAAGGATCGGATGGAGTCCGGCTTCCACCAGTGCCGCAGCTGCAAAAAGTCCGGCAGGTCCGGATCCGCACACGACCACACGTTTATTTTCCTCGCCCTTGATCTTAAGATCAACAAGAGAAGCGTCTTCCAGAATGCTTTTCGGATCCTGATCCGTAAATCTGGCATTAACGACCACGCGGATATCGTCTTTATGCCGCGCATCGATCGATTTTTTCATAAAATAGCAGTGTTTCGGGAGTTTTTTTCTGGCTTTCTTTTCAAAGTATGCCCGAACATCCCGATCATCCGTATAAGGAGATGTGATCTTTCTGAAGCCTTCATATATTTGAAGCGGGATCGAAAGAGAAATATCAGTTTCCATCCTGTGCCTCCGTCTCATCGGGAAGAATCATGGCAGCTGATCTTCCGGCAAGGATACCGGAAGCAAACGCCCAAGTCAGGTTATATCCGCCACAGTCGCCATCCACATCGAGCACCTCTCCACAGGCGAAAAGCCCGGAAACCAGTTCCGACTCCAGCGTCTCTTCCGAGAACTCCGCGCAGTCAGCACCTCCGATAGTGGTCTGTGCCTGCTCCAGCGACCTTGTTCCGAGCACCTGGAAATTCCAGGAACGCATCGTCGACAGGATCTTCTTAATATCACCATCCGTCAGCGTCGTTACCGGAAGCGACAAAGGACGCTCCAGTGCTGTCTTAAGAAGCATGACTCCGATCTTTTGGGGCAGGATCGACAGCAGGAACTGCTCTATCGGCCGGACAGCGAATGTCACCCGCCGCTCATTCAATTCCTCTTCGATGGCGGAAAGAGTCTGCTCGTCAAAGAGTCTAAGCGATGCTTTTACCGGAACCGTCAGACGATCTTTTCTCATACGGCGCGATACCTCACCGGAAACCTGAAGAACAGCCGGTCCGGATAATCCATAATCCGTGAAAAGCACTTCACCGAACTGTTCAGCGACGACACTTCCATCCGCAGACAGTGTCAGCTCACAGTCCAGACGCAGTCCTGACAGTGCTTTTGTCACAGTATTCTCAGTAAGAAGCTGCACGATCGATGGTTTTGGCGCAAAGACCTTGTGTCCCAGCTTTGATAGCCACTTATACCCGTCTCCGGTAGTTCCGCTATAGGAAGCACATGCTCCGCCACAAGCGATAATAAGAAGTTTTGAAGAAAAGCTCGTCCCATCCTCACAGGTAACAGTAAAGAGATCCTTTTTATCTATGTCCGTTACGGATGCATTGTATGTGATATCGACATCCAGTTCATCCAAGGCGTAGCGGAAAGCATCGACGACCGAAGCGGATGTTTTACTCATCGGGAAAAGCTTATCCCCCTCTGATGTTGTAACGATACCGATCTCAGAAAGGAACGAGAGGCAGGCCATTGGCGTCACATTAGAAAGGACTTTCCCCGGAAAATCAGTTTCGTGACTGTGGAAATGCAAAAGTGACATATCCTTATTCGAGAGGTTACAGCGTCCGTTTCCGGTCGCAAGGACCTTTTTTCCGACCCGCTCATTCTTTTCCAGAATGAGTACAGTTCCCTTCTCTTTTCCAGAAAGAAGGCGTATCTTCTGAAAAGCGATCGCTGCGGTCATACCGGAAGCACCGGCGCCGATAATGATCAGATCCCATCTTTTTCGGTCAAGATTATCCATTCTCATTCTCTCTCATCAGCATCAGGCAGCGGGCATATTTCGAAATCGCAAGAGGTTTACAGTCCGCATGTTCACGGATCAGAAGTCCCAATTCTTCTACGGGCGCGACTTCTCCGGAAATAAGCTCGATCTCCATCTCGCAGATCGGGCAGGATCTTCCGGAAGCGATGCAGGAACCGGTATCCAGGCAGATCTCGACGGTACTCCCGTGATAGCCCGCAGTAATGGTGTGTCTCTTAAAGGCGGTTTTGCAGACTGTTTCCAGTTTTTTCCCGGAGACCGGAACGAGTGCTGCCGCTAGGATCTCATACGGATCTTTCCCGTTTTTAGCGGCCTTAAGGAATAAACCGACATCGAATTCCGACCGGTCAGAACTCACATTCCACTCACATTTGGATGTCAGGCCGGAAAAGCCCTCTTCCGAAGAAGATCCGTTGATTATGGCTGTGGGAGTTGTCTTCACTGTATGAATAAAGTCCTGACCGAGCACATGACGGATACGCATAGAAGTCCTGGATTTCTCGAGAATACGGTCTTTCGTATCAAGATAGCGGTTCTCATATTCTTCCGTCTTCGCAGATCTAATCTCGACCGCATCCTGAAACCAGGGCTCGCCTGTTACTGCATATAAAGTTTCCGGATCAGGAAAAGAAAGCTTTAACTCAGTTTCCATACCGCCTCCAAGAACTCAGATCGTGATCTCACGAACACCGGCGCTTGTAACTACGCAGATGTTTTTCGAACCGAAGAAAGAAACCCGCAGGACAGGCTCATCGACATTGATCGTCGAGCTGACTTTTGCTCTGGCAAGATCGATCAGCATAATCTTCTCATCAACAGCAAACAAAGCGGAAGATCCGGATACATCGATTCCGAGCACTTCATTTCCGAGTGGGATCTCACCGGTCTTTCCTCCGTTTGAGTTAAATACCGCAAGACGCAGGGGCTGTTCCACTCCGTCTGAATACACCACGGCATACCCGCCATCAAAAGAATGAATACTCTCCACACACGGAAATGCCGGTGATACGAGTTCGCACTTACCGTTCCCGACAATAGCTACATCGCTTATTCCCGCTACCGCGACCCGCTCATTGCTCAGATAAGCCAGAAGCGGCATGCTGTCTGTAACAAGAGGTGAATAAAATGCATTTTCGGAAGGACGTGCTGCCGTTCTATCGTCCGGGATCGAGAACTGCTTTACATGCGGGATCATCTGAGACCCGTCGGTATCGACCAAAGAAACGGAAAGCGTGCTCTCATCGGGTGAAAAAGCAAGTGAAATCGGGTATCCTGATTCATACGAGGCCCATTGCGCCAGGAAAGATCCATCTTTCTCCATGATATACACACTTCCGAAAGAGTCCCCCTCCTCAATGATCAGTGCAGACAATCCAGAAGGCGCCAGCGTCAGATTACCGATTTTTCCGGTCATATGGGTACTGAACACCATTCCCTGTTCTGAGAACAGCGCACACTGGAATCCTGCAGTGTCTGCCACCATTGCATAGGGACCATTCTTGATGCAGACCGGACTGCTCATCTCAAGATCGACACTGAATATTTCATTTCCGGAAATCGAAAGATAAGCTACACGCTTATTCGTCACTTTCAGAAGTCCGTTCTGGAACGGATAAAGCTGCTGTGCCTCAGTATATTCACAGTCAAAACCGGCGATCGCAGAAAGCCTAAGCTGCTCCTGAGCACCGTTTTTCGCTGCCACATGGTTTCGGACCATATATACCAGAATTATAGATACGACCGCTAAAAGGATACAAAGGACGACCAGTATCGGAGTCGCATACTTATGCGTAAACTTCACGCGTTTCGGCTTCTGGTTTTGTTTCTGTATCGGTTCGGTTCTTTTTGTTTTTTCCGGCATTTCCAGTTCTCACTTACGGTCGGTCATACATATCATTCGAATCTTTTTTATCAATGGCTTCCGTAGTTAAGCAGAATGCGTCCCAAACCCCGAAACCAGACAATTCATGACCGTTATCTTTATATAATACGCTTCTATCTACAATAAATCCACTATAGCTGTTGTTAATGAAACAGTAGTACTCATCGCTGCCATTCGGAACAAGCTGCAGATCAACGATCTCTCCGCTGGTCTTGATCACATGAAAGGAAGCTTCCACATTCTTAAGCTCAGGCTTTATATCATAGTCCACTCTTGAGACAGGCATATTGAAGATCGAGCCGAATAAAAGAAGTCCATAGCAGTCACCGGAAGAGGCAAAGACTTTCGCATTACGCTGATCCAGCTGGATCGTCGATTCATCACTTAAGAATTCATTTGCCTGGTTCATATGACATTCAAGGACAAACTTCGTATCTTTAATCGTCGCCTGAACCGATGCTATTTCATCAAGATAACCGTGGATCACATAAGAATCGATCAATTCAAAAGAAGACAGATTCAGTCCGGGAAGACTTTCCGGGTCTATGCGGAAAGTATACGGGTTGCTGGAACAGCTGCCATAGTAATATCCACCGATTTCCTGAGACAGCGCAATAGTGATCTCCTCACCGTTCACAGGGCGGATCGTGATCTTATACTCCGGATCAGCAAGGCCATACGATGCCATATCTTCCTCCGCGATCGGGATATACTGAGATACCTCAAACTGAAGGATCGATGAAAGAAGGTTATACATCGTATCCTTCGGATCACGCTGCATCGGGTAAAGCACCTTATAACGCGGCTCGATAAAAAGCCCGTTGTCTTCATCCGGAAGTGTTTTTACCGTCCAGTGATCTTGTGTTGACTTTCTTTCCAGGCTGATCTGATCCACTTCGGATCTCTCCAGATAAAGGACCATATGATTCAGGAGATTCTCAAAAGGCGAAGAAAGCGTCTTATACATAATATAGGAGGCAACATATACTTTGTTTTCTCCTGCTAACTGCAGATAGACACCACTTTGATTTGAAACAAGATTTCCCACGGAAAATACTGTATTTGTCCCATCCTTCTTCTCTGCAGAGATCCTGTATTGAGGAGATGAAAGCCCATAAGCGGATAAATCATCAGAAGAGTCAAAACTATTCTCAACAGAAAACCGGAGGACCGAATCGATCCAGTTGTTTACCATGGCCGTGTCCAGCATGATCTTCGAAAACTCTTTATCATCGCGGATGATCTTCATGGCAGAGCTGTTATCATCCATATAGATGACCGTCTTTGCTCCATTGGACTCTTCCACAGTCAGAGACCGCAGTGATTCACGTTCGCATAGCACTAACTGCTGTGATTCTATCTCCTTATCCTTCCGCTTCTTTTCTTCATGCTTCACGATCACAATGGTCAAAAGAGCGATCACAAGCACTAAAAGAGCAGCACCCAGGGCAATTATTTTTTTCATTTCCTTCATGTTGCCGCTCCTTACAGATGACGTCTTCTCTGGTATACATACACGCCACAGACCAGGCTGCACAGAGGGATCACCGTCATTACAGCGATAGACCATCTGGTAGCTTTCGAGGAAGAAAGAGGTTTAGAGAGCATATAACTGGGGATCTCTTTATTCGGGATAATAACATTGTATTCGACAGGACAGATATCGTGGATCATCTGCTTAACTAATACAGCATTATTATCTTCTGAAGTCTTATCCGCATAATACTCATCCGAAGTAAACGTGTCCGTACCGATAATGATCAGACACGATCTGTCCCTGGTGGAATCGTCGACGCAGTCCAGAATGACAGGATATGTACCTGCAGATACATCAGAACTGATCTGTTCATTCTGGAAGTCAACAGATGCTGAACCGGAAGTAACTACGATCGGAGAAACATATACGTGTTCAGATCTATCGCGTTCGACCTTCATATACCGGCAGTTCCTGATAGTATACGCTGACGGTACACCGCCGATATACTGGTTATATTCAGAAGTTACGACTGCGATGGAATTATAAGGATCGGATACATCCAGCAGATAATCACCGTTATTTTCATGGAGCATGCCCTGTTCCAGAGAAACACCCATCCGGCGGGTAACTTCATTGAGATTAGTAAAAGCTACCTGCTTATTATTACTAAAGTCAGTTACCAGCAGCATCTTTCCGGAATTATCAAGGTAACTCTTCAGAGTCTCTTTTTCAGATAACGTGATATCCGTCGACGGCTGAAGGAGGATAAGAAGTTCACAGTCTTCAGGGATCTTGGAACCGGCTGAACGAATATCTAATTCCGAGGAAAGGAATCCGAGCATCTTCAGCATATCATCGAGTTTCTGGTGAGACGGCAGATTGTGTCCGGAAATATAATAGGCATGAAGCGGACGTCCGGAAGAGACATAAAGAATATTTACAGTAAATATCTCCTCGATCTTGTTTGCTATAGGCAGATCGACACCGTAGTAATTCCGCATATCCGGATCATACTCGAAACAATTGTAAGGATAGATACTCGTAAGAATGTCTCCACACTTAACAACATATGTGTACTTCCGGAGAGCGTATATGTTCTCCGGATCAAGATTTTCGAGAATAAACGGATCAACATCCGGATCGATATATTTCAGATCGATCTTACCGTTTGCTTCCGCCTCATAATCATCAAGGAGCGGGATAAAATAATCACGCCACTCGATAGAAGTATCATTCCGATCGAAAAGGCCGATGATCTCGACTTTCTTATCAAGTTTTTCGAGAAAATCCTCCGTAACACTGCTTACAGAATAGGATTTGACCGAGGTCGTATCAAATGTCAGTTTTTTATCCAGCGTCATATCGATGATCAGATTCGAGACGATACATATCGCAATCACCAGAATGACGGAAATGATCGAAACAGACTTTAAAGACTTAAATCTCTTATCACCGGTCACCTTGATCTTAGGCGCTTTACCCGGCTTTTCCCGAAGGATACTTTCATTTGCGGTTTTCTTTGCCATAATCGTACCCTCCTTTCTCAGCTCTGGCTCCAGCGTTTTTTCTCAAGAACGCGGTATGTGATGTAAATAAATACAAATGTGAAGCTCAGGCAGAAAATCAGCGGAACGATCTTAAATACGCCCGATGTATAGCAACTGGTTTTATCGAACGGATCAAACCAGACGATCGTCTTGCGGATATTCTCACCGATCGTATATATCGCGGAATCGGAAAGATGGAAAAGACCTGTAAACTTCAGAACAGATTTAACAAGTGACGCAAAGGAAGATGCGATCGAAGAAAGCATATTCAAAAAGAGCAGTATGACA
>ONFC01000211.1 GCA_900317035.1 uncultured Eubacteriales bacterium | reverse complement strand
GGACGCACTGCCGGATCCCAGACAGCAAAGCAGGCTGAAAGGCATCGAAGAAGTGTATCGAAGATATATGCGGCTCAGTGCAGAAGCGAGACAGGCTGCATAACAATCAGGCCGATTCTGTGGATGTTTCCATGGAGTCGGCCTTCTTTTTTATTGAAAAATGGACATATATATGGTAAGATGCACGTGGAAAGTATGTCCAAACTTTTGAGGAGCCGTTGATGGAAAATAAGAAAATCAAGGTCTATATTTATACCCGCGTTTCGACCACAATGCAGATCGATGGCTATTCCCTGGATGCCCAGCGGACCCGCATGCGCGCCTTTGCGGAATTCAATGACTATGAGGTTGCGGGGGAGTATGAGGATGCCGGCAAGTCCGGAAAGTCCATAGAAGGTCGCGACGAGTTTAACCGCATGATGGAAGACATTAAGACCGGCAAGGATGATGTCTCCTTTGTACTGGTCTTCAAATTGTCGCGCTTCGGGAGGAATGCCGCAGATGTCCTGTCCACGCTGCAGACGATGCAAGATTTCGGTGTGAATCTAATCTGCGTGGAAGATGGCATCGACTCTTCAAAGGATGCCGGGAAGTTGATGATCTCCGTTCTGTCAGCAGTCGCAGAGATCGAGCGGATGGTGTACTGGAGATCAATGAGGAGGAAGCTCCGGCGATCCGCACCATTTTTGAACAGTGGGTCTCCACGGATATCGGCGCCAATGGTCTTGCCAAGTATCTGGAAAATCACGGGATCCATAAGATTGCCCGTCATAATGGAAAGAATCCGCTGTTTGATTCCGCACTTATTCGCCGTATCATCAAGAACCCGGTGTACTGCGGAAAGATCGCTTATGGCCGCCGTAAAACGGAAAAGGTGCATGGCACCCGCAACGAATACAAGCTGGTCGAGCAGGATGATTACCTGGTAGTGGATGGCCTGCATGAAGGCATCGTCTCGGAAGAGTTGTGGAACCAGGCCCAGGTCAAAATGATCGCCCAGGCAAAGAAATACGAGCATGTGAACAAGGCGAAGGATACGAAGACACACCTCTTGTCAGGCCTTGTAAAATGCCCTGTATGCGGCGCAGGGATGTACGGTAATAAAAGTATCAAGCACCGGAAAGACGGATCAAAGTATAAGGATTTTTACTATTACGGCTGCAAGCACAGGACCATGACTCGTGGTCATAAATGTGATTATAAAAAGCAGATCCAGGAAGAGGTTTTGGATGCTTCCGTGATCGAGATCATCACGAAACTGGTCTCGAATCCGCGCTTTGCCTCGCTCATGCAGGAAAAGATCAATATGAAGGTGGACACCACGGCCATCGATCAGGAGATCAAGGCGCTGGAGAAACAGCTGAAGCAGTCCTACGCCATGAAGCGGAAGACCCTGGAAGAGATCGAACAGCTGGATCCGGATGAACGTCATTATAACCGCCGCAAGGCCGATCTGGATGACCGTTTGTACCGGATGTACGATAAGATCGATGACCAGGAGCAGAGCCTCATAGAGGCTAGGGCAAAGAAGCAGTCCATCGAGTCTGAAAAGGTCACCGGGGATAACATCTACAAGATTCTGATTTACTTCGATAAGTTTTATAAGCTGATGAACGAGGAGGAGCAGCGGAAGCTGATGGAAACCCTCATCGAAGAGATCCAGATCTACGAAGAGCGGCAGCCCAGCGGACAGTGGCTGAAGTCGATTACCTTCCGTCTGCCGATCATCGACAGCGATATGAGTATACCGATCGGAAATAGTTTGGACAGTGAAACACACATCGAGACTGTGGTCTTGATGGAGCGCCAGTTCGGCGCCAAAGATATAGTAGGGTGAAACTCCCTATCTGATAAAGTTTAGCAAACAGTCAGTACCCAGCCTTGGAGCCAAAACCGTGAGGTGAGGTTTGGGTATGTCATGGTGATATATGATTATGATGTACCTGAGTATGATATTTGGCATATGATGATTGATGAATCTTTACAAGGTAAAGGTTTTCCGGTATTTTTGGAATTACGATATTCTACTCAGAAACAATCAATAGAGAAAAATATCATTGATAAGAATTCTGAAAGAAACACAGGAAATTCTTTAAGAACAAAAGCCTTTTTGATGCTGGTGCAATCACTCAGAAAGAATATGAAGCTAAGGAGGAAAACAACTATGAAGGTACTAATTGTAAATGCATCACCCAGACTTAAGGGCAACACAACGATAGCTCTTGGCGAGATGGTTAATGTGTTTGAGAAGGAAGGTGTGGAGGTGGAAGTCCTGAACATTGGGAATCAGGATATTAGAGGCTGTATAGCCTGCAACTCCTGTGTAGCCAAGGGCAAGTGCGTCTTCGATGATGTGGTCAACCAGGCGGCGCCGAAATTCGAGGCGGCTGATGGGCTCGTGATAGCAAGCCCGGTGTATTATGCGTCTGCGAATGCGACCTTGGTAGCATTCTTAGACAGGCTTTTCTACAGTACACACTTTGACAAGACGATGAAGGTAGGTGCTTCGGTCGTAGTGGCGAGACGAGGAGGCCTATCTGCTACGTTTGATGAGTTGAATAAGTATTTCACTATTTCGGGTATGCCGGTGGCTTCTAGTGAATACTGGAACAGTATACACGGCATGGAGAAGGGTGAGGCGACCTATGATAAGGAGGGACTCTACAATATGCGAGTTCTTGCCAGGAACATGACATTTTTGATGAAGAGTATAGCGCTTGGCAAGACTAAGTATGGCATGCCTGAAAAGGAAGAACACGCATGGACAAACTTCATCAGAGATGACTTGAAATAAGTGAGGAATATATAATTGTTACAATATACACTCATGGTAGAATCGGGTATGAGGAGGGATACGATGGCACGACAGAGCATTTTTGACATGAAGGTTTCAAAAATCTATCCATTATTGCTGCAGAAGGTAGAACGTAAAGGCCGGTCAAAGGAAGAACTGGATGCCACCATCGAATGGCTGACAGGATACGATATGAAGCAGGTTGATCAGGATATGACCTATGGAGATTTTTTCAGTCATGCGCCTGCCATGAATCCGAGGGCTGAACTGATCAAAGGAAAAGTATGCGGAGTGCAGGTGGAAACCATTGAAGATCCA
>ONFC01000034.1 GCA_900317035.1 uncultured Eubacteriales bacterium | reverse complement strand
AAGGCTTTCGGTGATGTAGACGCTTTCCCGCTGTGCATCCGTTCTAAGGAAGTTGACGATATCGTTAACACAGTAGCTCTTCTGGCCGGTTCCTTTGGCGGCGTAAACCTCGAGGATATCTCTGCTCCGAGATGCTTCGAGATCGAGAAGAAACTGAAGGAAAGATGCGATATCCCGATCTTCCACGATGACCAGCACGGTACAGCTGTTATCACACTGGCTGGTCTTACCAACGCTCTGAAGATCGTAGGCAAGAAGATCGAAGATATCTCTGTTGTAGTAAACGGTGCAGGTGCTGCTGCTACAGCTATCACAAAGCTCCTTATCTCCCGTGGCCTGAAGGACGTTGTTCTCTGCGACAGAACAGGTGCTATCTATCAGGGACGTGAGAAGCTCAATTCCGCGAAGGAAGAGATCGCTGCTATCACAAACCAGAAGATGAAGAAGGGTTCCCTCAAGGACGTTATCGTCGGCGCTGACGTATTCATCGGTGTTTCTGCTCCGGGCGTACTGACAGCTGAGATGGTAGCTACCATGGCGAAAGACCCGATCGTATTTGCTTGCGCGAACCCTGTACCGGAGATCCTGCCGGACGAAGCAAAGAAGGCCGGTGTTGCTGTAATGGCTACAGGCCGTTCCGACTTCCCGAACCAGGTAAACAACGTACTCGCTTTCCCGGGTATCTTCCGTGGTGCTCTTGATGTACGTGCTTCTGACATCAACGATGAGATGAAGATCGCTGCTGCTAACGCTATCGCAGGTGTTGTTTCTGACGAAGAACTCAATCCTGAGTACATCCTTCCGGATGCATTCGATCCGCGTGTAGGTAAGGCAGTTGCTGCTGCTGTTGCCGAGGCTGCAAGAAAGAGCGGCGTAGCTCGTATCTGAATACGTAAATAAAGATCCAAAGATGGGCCATCTTTACTTAAGGTGGCCCATCTTCTGTATTTTCAAATACTTGTAGTTTAGTATATACGCATAATATAGCCGTTGTGGTAGAATAGCAGAAGTGATTTTGCTCGGAGGGATCAATGTATGGTTAACCGTATCGAATTATTAAAACTGGTAGAACATAATGCAAGGATCAAAGTGGGATGAGATCGTTGCCGAACTGGAAGCTTGTAAGAAAGAGAATGTGATCCTTGGCTATAACACCATGATCAACTGGGAAAAGACGGAGAGAGAAGAAGTTACTGCACTGATCGAGGTGCGAATCACTCCGCAGAGAAACCAGGGCTTCGACAAGATCGCCAGCCAGTTCTACCGCTACCCGCAGGTTTCATCCTGTTATCTGATGTCCGGCGGATTTGACCTGATGCTGATCATTGAAGATTCCACACTCCGTGAAGTTGCGAACTTCGTATCCGAGAAGATCGCGCCGCTGGAAGGTGTTCTTTCCACATCGACACATTTCATTCTTAAGAAGTATAAGAGCAACGGTACGCTGTTTACACAGAAACAGACGGATGACCGTGAAGCGATCGTGCTGTGAGATATTGCTGAGAGGAAAGAAGATCCATGGAAATCGATTATCAAAGCAAAATATCGACAGTAGTCAACAATATCGCGCCGTCTGCGATCCGCCGGTTCTTTGACCTGGCGAATGAGATGAAGGGTGAGGTGATCTCCCTTTCCATCGGTGAACCGGACTTTGTTACACCCTGGAATATCCGTGAAGCGGGTATTTTCTCGCTGGAAGACGGATTTACGCACTATTCTCCGAATCAGGGATATATTGAAGTCCGTAAGGCGATCTCCGAATATCTGGAGAGAAGATTCGAACTGAAGTATGATCCGAAGAAACAGATCCTCGTTACTGTAGGTGGAAGTGAAGCACTTGATCTGATTGCCAGAGCCCTGATCGATCCGGGCGATGAGGTCATTATCCTGGAACCCTGCTTTGTAGCTTATAAGGCCACAGTAACACTGGCTCACGGTGTTCCGGTCGTGATCGAGACAAAAGAAGAAAACCAGTATAAGCTGACTCCGGAAGCGCTGGAAGCGGCGATTACAGATAAGACGAAGTATATCATCCTCGGTTACCCGGGAAATCCGACCGGTGCAACGATGACATATGATGATCTTTCTAAGATCAAGGATGTACTTGTTCGTCATCCGGATGTGTTTGTCGTTTCGGATGAGCTTTATTCCGAATTAAGCTATACAGGTGAGAAGCCGGCATCGATCGCCAACTTCCCGGAAATGTATGACCGATCGATCGTCGTCAACGGCTTTTCCAAGTCTTTTGCGATGACCGGCTGGCGTATCGGCTATATGGCCGGACCGGCACCTCTGATCGCTGCGATGAACAAAGTTCACCAGTACTGCATCATGTGTTCTCCGACAACTGCGCAGTATGCGGTTATTGAAGCCTGCAGAAACGGCGATAAAGAAGTCGAAGAGATGCGTGCAGAATATAACAGAAGAAGAAGAGTCATTATCAATGGCTTAAAGGAAGCGGGACTGACCTGCTTTGAACCGACAGGTGCATTTTATGCTTTCCCGAGCATCGATGGCCTGGGTCTTACCTGCGAAGAGTTCTGTGAGAAGTTCCTCATGGAGAAGAAGGTAGCGATCGTACCTGGAAGTGCTTTTGGAAAATGCGGCGAAGGACATGTAAGAATCAGTTATGCAGCTTCACTGGAGAATATTCAGGAAGCGATGAGAAGACTCAAAGAATTTGTATCTGAGTTAAAAGATGGGAGTAAAGAGTAATGCTTGAATTCGACAATTTACGTCTGGAACTGGAAGGATACGAAGAGAAGATCGATCTTCTTCGTGATGCTCTGCACATCAAGCAGGTAAGCGATCAGGTATCTGAGCTGGAAGCCAGATCACAGGAGCCGGATTACTGGAATGATGTAGAACGTGCACAGAAAGAGCAGACGAAGATGAAGAGACTTCAGAAGCGCATCAAGTCTTTCGAGGATCTTGCATCTTCCCGTGAAGATCTTCTTGTTCTCTGTGAACTCGGAAATGAGGCAGAGGATACCGATGTTCTTGCGGAAGCGACCGAAGGCGTCGAGAAATTTAAGTCTTCTTTTGAAAAGATGCGTCTTGAGACACTTCTTACCGGTGAATACGATAAGAATAACGCGATCCTGACGCTGCATGCCGGTGCCGGCGGAACAGAAGCACAAGACTGGGTAAGCATGCTCTACAGAATGTATACACACTGGGCCCAGGATCATGAATTTGAGATCAAGGAACTCGAGTATCTGGATGGTGATGAAGCTGGTATCAAGAGTGTTTCCATGATGATCACCGGAGAAAATGCCTACGGTTTCTTACGATCCGAGATCGGAGTTCACCGTCTGGTACGTATTTCTCCGTTCGACTCTTCTGCAAGAAGACACACATCCTTTGCTTCCTGCGAAGTTATGCCGGAACTCGATGATACGATCGATATCAAGATCGATATGGCGGATGTCCGTGTAGATACTTACCGTGCGACAGGTAAGGGCGGTCAGCACGTTAACCGTACCGACTCTGCTGTACGACTGACCCATATTCCTACGGGCTGCGTAGTTGCCTGCCAGGCAGAGCGTTCTCAGATGCAGAATAAAGAGACAGCTATGAATATGCTCAAAGCAAAACTCTATGCACTCGCTATGGCGGCCCACATGGAGAAGATCGAAGATCTTAAGGGCGTTCAGATGGATATTGCATGGGGCAGCCAGATCCGCTCTTATGTTTTCTGCCCGTATACACTGGTAAAAGACCATCGTACAGGGTATGAAGAGGTAAACGTGGATGCTGTTATGAACGGCAATCTTGATGGATTTATCAATGCCTTCCTTTCCGGCATGACGATCGAAAAGTAATATAGTTGGATCATTACAGAGATTAAAAAAGCGCTGTCTTAGGAAGACAGCGCTTTTTGCTATTCAAGTATCTTTCTATCATTTCTTGTTATATTCGATATAGACGCCGGTGATCGTGAATGTAGAGATGTGAGAGGAACCTGCGCCCGTGATAGATGCAGTGATAGATCCCTTTTTATCGATCGCTTCATCGCTGTTCGGATAAAGGACGAAAGTATTCTTCTTTCCTTCCTTCGGAACAACGGTAAAGTTCGTGCATGTTACTTCATTGATCGTTACAGAAGTATTGAACTTGATCGTGATCGACTTGATGGAAGCATTCAGGGAAGAGGTCTTCGAACCGGAATTAGTTAGTTTCAGATCGAAAGAACAGTTACTGCCGGATACTTTCGCATTCGTGATCTTGTAAGAGAAAGACGTTACCGGGTATTCAGACGGAGCAATAGTGACGATGGTCGGCTCCTCAGTTGTGGTAGTCGTTGCCTCAGTCGTAGTCGTCGTTGTCGTCTGCTCTGTGGTAGTCGTCGTCGGCTCTTCAGTCGTAGTGGTTGTTGGTTCTTCAGTGGTCGTTGTCGGTTCTTCGGTAGTAGTCGCCGTTGTAGCTTCGGTCGTTGTTGTTGCTTCACTCGTAGTCGTTGTAGGCTCTTTTGTAGTTTCCGAAGTGTCATCCGATACGGTAATTACCTTAGTCTGCTTGCTCTCGGAAGTTTCCTTATCGGAATAAGTGGTAGCTTCAGACTTTTTGCTGCCGGACTTCAGTGATTTTCCAAGATCAAAGTGGAACCAGCAGAATACAAGGGCACCAAGACAGAGAAGACCGATGCATACGAAAATAAGAGGCTTTAATACGCTGCGTTTCTTCTCATTCGCATGTCCCTGCTGTTCTACAGGAGTGATAGAGCCTCTTTGAGCAGCAGCAGTGTATGTATGGTGCTGTGTTTTTGCGATCTGAGCACTTGTGCTCATGCCGGGAACGGCTCCGGGGCGGGACATAGCAGCTCCGGGACGCTGGGTATTTGCTGATGCTGCACCGGATGCTGCTGCTTTTTTCGGTGTAGAAGAAGCCTGACTATTAGAAGGCTTTTCATCCGGTTTGTTTCCTAAAGAAGATCCGGGACGGAGGTTGGATGAGGTAGGAGAAAGAGTGACCTCAGTAGCATTCGCTGCGGCAGCAGCTGCAGCAGCGGCCTCTTTATCTTTCTTATTCTTTTCCATCTCGGAGAGTTTTCTCTGATGGTATTCATTCTCATCCTCATCTCCGAACAAAAGATGATTCTGCTTTACTTCTTTTTCTTCTGCGGTATTCTTTGCAGGCTGTCTTTTCGGCTGATTATATACCCGATCGATAGGAACGAGATTTGTGGAAGCGATAGAAACATTAGGATGCACCTGCGGAGCAGAGTAAGAAGGTGTATCTTCCACTATTGTTTCGCTTTCGCGGTATATTGACTCGTAGTCTTCCGTGTTATCTTCAATGGAAGGTTTTTCGATAGGTGCACTGTCGTAGATAGATGCTGTGTCGGGAACGGAGGCATCTACGGAATCAGGTTTGGTATCAGGTTCCTTTTCTTCCATGGAACCGACGCTGATTTCAGGCGAAACATCTGTTGCAGGAATATCTTTCGTTGTAGACGATACCGCGGAGTCTGCATTTTCTGAAGCATTATGGGGCTCATCAACAAGTGATGTAGCGACTAGTACGGCAGAAGGAGCAGAAATGTCAATATCATGATCATCTTCTTTTTCGATAGAATCGCTATCGGAAACACTCTCTTCATTAGTTGCCTGATTTTGCATACTGTTCTGTGAAGCATTATCTGTCTCCGGAGCCGGAGTTTCTTCTTTTTCTACTGGAGAAGCATGTTCTGTTTCAGCTGCATCAGCAGTAGCCTGGGGAGCAGGTTCCAAAGAAGGTGCCTGCTGTTCCGGTTTGGCTTCTTCCACCGGCTTGATTTCAGCTTTTGTTTCCGGTTCTTTTACCGTCTCGGATTCAACGGCTTTAGGCTCTTCCTTCGGTTCGGCCTTTGGTTCTTCTACAGGCGCGGCAGGACGGAAAGCGGCAAATGGCTGAAATGGCGAGAAAGACTCGCTTCCGAGACTTGCATTGATTTCTTCTTCAAGAGAATTATCTACCTCATATTTCGGAATACTACTCAAGTAATCTTCTTTGGCATACATGGTCTCCAAAATGGAAGACTTCGGGGCAGCCGGCTGGGAAGGAGCCTGCGGTTCGGAAGCAGATCCGAGCGGATCATCTTCCGGGAAAGCATCGAAATACTCGTCACCGGAAGCTACGGGATCGAAAACCTGTTCATCGGAAAGCGTAGGATCTTCGAGCGGTGCTGTATCTTCCATAGGCTCGGTAAATGTATTGTTCTGTTCGCGTAGCGCTTCTGAAACGTTTGAAGCGGGATCATTTGCTTTAAAAGAGAGGAAAAGCGGACGCTTGACCTCGTCATCCGAAGAACTGATTTCATCCGGATCTGTCATGTTTGAATAAAGACGTTCCTCGGGCTGTTTTTCCTGATTCTGTCCATTTGAACGATAATAAGTGCCAAATACTGACGGCTCGGATGCGTTGTCAAAATCCTCCTCCGGGGCATGGATAAGACGATCTCTTTCGTTACCGTCATTCTCTCGATCACGAAGCATTTATTATTCCTCCGAAACTGTATTCGAGTACAACTCTTTAATTATCTTATTTCAAATATACAAAATCCGCAAGAAAAAACCACTAAAGAAGATTGCAAAATCTTTTTGTTTTCCGTCAAAAAGACAACAATTAGGATCTTTTGTCGATTCCTGACACGAATTCCGGTTCTATACTGATTTCAAGATCCTAGAAAGGAGAGACTGTATGGATAAAAAGAGAATATATATTACGGTGTTTCTGGCGATTACCGGGATAGCGGTCTGCCTATGGACATCTCTAAAACCCGGAAAGAAGGAAGTGGTCATCGAAACGTTAGAGGCTGATTCAGAAACCGCCTCAGTCTCAGATGTAAAGGAGGAGAGCAGAACAGTCTTTCCAGTATATATAGGCGGCGCGGTTCAGCAGCCGGGAATATATGAAATAGAAGAATATGTTTATTTATTTCAATTAATAGATAAGGCAGGAGGGTTTTCAGAAGAGGCAGATATGGATCATATCGACCGTGTATATCTGATCGACCATTCGCAGAGCCTTTATATTCCAAAGAAGGGAGAGTATTCTGATGAACCGCATGTTTACGTGCCGGTGATCGGACATCAGCATGAAGACAATAATGAAGAGAAAAAAGGAAATGGAAAAGTAGATATAAATACAGCGGATGTATCTGAGTTATCGCAGTTGCCGGGTATAGGAGAAAAAACTGCGGAAAAGATTTTACAATATCGGGAAACGAATGGAAGCTTTAAAACAAAGGAGGATATTATGAAGGTTTCGGGTATAGGAGAAAGCAAGTATGAAAAGATAAAAGATCTTATATTTGCAGGCTAAAAAATGGGTTTGACAAATAAGAATATCAATGGTAGTCTTTATAGGCACTAAGGAATGACTTGCTCGTGTGGCGGAATAGGCAGACGCAACGGACTTAAAATCCGTCGGGGTAAAACCCGTACCGGTTCAAGTCCGGTCACGAGCACCACATACCTGGTTATATATCGCGGAGTGGAGCAGTTGGTAGCTTGTCGGGCTCATAACCCGAAGGTCGCGAGGTTCGAGTCCCGCCTCCGCAACCAAATAAGGAGTTGTCTTATGACAGCTCCTTTTGTTTTGCATTTACGAAACATTGCGATATAATTAACGTGTATTTTTATGCGCGAGGTGACAGGATGCCTGTTTCAGATAAGAATTCATCTGCATCAAAAGCAGCCGGAAAAGCAGCAAAGATAGTGTTTTTATCACTGTTTGCACTTGTCCTGGTTGTTGTCTCGGTATCTTTTGCTATCCATCATATGCGTATCGGATTTGAAAAAGAATATCAGAAGACGCTGATTCAGCGTATACAGACAGATGCAGGAAATGCTGCTCTTTCTGTTTCCGGTGAGGAGATCAAGACCGATTCCTCAAAAGCTGCCCAGAAATATAGTTCTGTTCTGCCGTATATGATGATGGATGTAAATGAGGACGACTATACGACACAGGTTTTTGGCTTGTATGAATATACGAATGGTTCTCTTAATATGCTTACCGGAAATGATTCCGACCTTCTGATTGCGAAGACAATCCCGGTTTCCGAGTGGCTGACTTCGGAAGGAACTCCGTATGAGATGAAAGATACAAATGTGTACCACTATCTTGTTCCTATTAAGGATCAGGAGGGAAAAGTTTCTGC
Organism: uncultured Eubacteriales bacterium; assembly: GCA_900317035.1. Lineage (GTDB taxonomy): Bacteria > Bacillota > Clostridia > Saccharofermentanales > Saccharofermentanaceae > Scatonaster. The sequence continues at coordinate 9,136 of ONFC01000034.1, read as the reverse complement.
GCTTCTTGAGCTTTCTGCTCAGTATAGACCAATGAACGAGATGGGAAACCAGCTTGAATCAAAGCTCCTTAAGACAGTTATTGTTGCCGTAATCGTTGCTCTTGCAGGATTCTCACTACAGTTTATCGTTCCGCCGATACTCCGTCTCGTATCGAAGAAGAATACGGAGGCGACTCTATGAACGATTTTCTGATTGAGAATTTCACCAAAGCTCCCAGGGGCAAGAAAGCCATCGCGAGTCAGATCGGGTTTTGTTTTATAACCTCGCTGGTCATTTTATTTGTTGTATCTTCAGTGGTAACAAATGTATACCGGTCTACACTGCAGTCTCAGAGAAAAACGGCGCTGACTTCATATGCTGCCGGTGCTTCTGTTGCTTTATCCTCGCAGGATCTTTCCGAGGGAATGACATTCCCGCTGGAAAACCCGAAGTATGACGGCCAGAAACAGTATACAGTCAATGTTTTTGTAAAGGCTGGTAACTCATTCCTCCGTGTTTATACGTCTGACCGCACCTATGATGAAGGAAAACAGTATGTTCTTTCAGGTGCCGGTGAAGAGTATACGGAATCTTTTGAACAGCAGCAGCTGGTAGTTACTCATAGAAGATACGAGAATGTTCAGTATGTAGTGGCCGTATCTCCGGTCCTCGGTCAGGATGGGACATCATCCGGAATCGTTGAGGTAATGATCCCGCAGGCAGATTTTGTGATGACTGAAAATGGTATGTCTCTTTCCTGGATCTTTACCATGATCTCAATCGCGGTAGCGATAGCGATCATCTATGGAGAAATGAGAAGACTCTTTGATACGCTGATCACTCCGCCGGATAAGAGTGTGCCGAGAGCTGTGATGTACGGAATGTCAACATTCCGTCTGATTGCATTTTTCTCCAGTGTCGGATGTTTCATGCCTTTGATCGTGCTTCCGTCCTATTTGAAAGACTCTTTTGAGGGATCTTTTGATAATGCAGTTATTCTTCAGACCTGGATCGTCCTTGCCTGCCTTTTATTCCTTCTCGGTTTCTGGAGATTTGTCCATATGCGTGACATTATGATCCGCAAACTGACGTCCCGTCTTGCTGTGATCGTTTCTGTTGTCATTGCTTTTGTCCTGCTTTTGATCTGCGGACTGATCGACAATCCGTATGTGACTGTTTTCATGCAGCTTCCGATCGGGTTCCTCCTTGGAATGACATTCCAGTTCCAAAGAGAGTACCGTCTTCAGGCTTCCCGTACCGGACAGACCGAATTTTCCGAGCGGAAAGTGCATCAGTGCCAGTATACCGGCAATGTTCTCGGTATGTCGGTAGGTGCGGTTATCTGCGGTATCCTGTACGAAAGATTCGGACTGTTTACTGTTCTGATGGTTTCCGCGTTCTTCCTGTTTGTTGATGCGATTCAGGTCCTGTACTTTATTCGTCACTGTCCGCCATCCAATGAGCCGATCGTTCGACTCCCCAACTATTTCTATGCACTGAAGAATTCCAAGTCGGGTACCTTTGTATGGAGTACGGTATTCCCGCTGGGACTTCAGCTTTCTTTCTTCCTGGTATTCATTCCGGATTATCTCGAGAAAGTCCGTATTTCGCTTGCGACCTGTGCTTTCTACTATATGCTCGCGGTAGTTTGTGGTGAGCTCATCATGAAGATTTTGATCTTCTGGTTTGAAGATTTCTTCTCTCATAAGACCAGGATCACGCTTTCAGCAATCCTCAGTTCTGTTGGATATCTTGTATTTGCTCTTTCTCCATCGGCAAAAGTACTTGTTATCGGTGTTACGTTCCTCGGTTTCTCCCAGGGACTTCACCAGTTCGGATATCTTGACTATTATAAGTCCCTTATCCGTCAGGACAAGCATCCGATCGCTAGAGTGATCCTTATGAGAGCTTTTACCGGTGGAACGATGATTGGTGCTGTTGTATTTGGTCTGATAAATGCTTTCAACAGCGTGAGAATGCCGATGATTGCGGCCGCGTTGATCATATTCATTATTTCGGCCTCTTATCCGCTTCTGATGCTTATGGATAATTCTTCTACACAGAAGCCGGCCGCAAAACGCAATTCGCGTTCCGGTATGACGGGCAGAAACGGGGAGGTGTGATTTCATGGATATGTGGAATGAAAAACTGACTCGTGAGAATATTGAGCAATTTTATGATATGTATGCGGCTTTTGCTTACCGCTGCGCATATAAAAATCTTCGTGATACGACTCGTGCGGAGATGTGTGTTGTGGATGCGTTTATCGATACATATCATAAACGTGCGAAGCTTTCTGAAGAGAAGGTCATCTATTATTTTTCGGACGCGCTTCAGTATCATGTGAATGAACTTGCCGGCAGATATCCTGTGATCAATGATTCTGCGCCGCTTGAGAAGAATCTGGATGAATATACTGCTACGACAATGAAACACTCGATCCTCGAAAAGATCGATTCTCCAAGATTCCGTATAGCTGAGTTTATGGCATCCTCGTCCGACAACAAGATCCGTAGGAATACTCCGCTTGCGGACTATTTTCAGAACTCCGGTATTACGGTCATGCTTCTGATCAAACTGGTCATTCTTGCAATCGTTATAGCGGTGACTACCTATTTCGGTGCCGTGACGTTTTTTCATGCGAACAATTATATTCAGAACAGGACCCAGAGGGGAACGTATAAACTGGAGGAGTATATCGTAGGGATCCTTGATTATCTTCCTGTTTCTATCGGTGGGAACGGGGCAGCGGCTCCGACAGCACCTCCTCAATCGGATCCGACTGAGAACACGGAGAGTACCGCTCCTTCTTCGGAAACAGAGGGAACCAGCGAGCCATCAGCAACTGTTGGATAAATATTGTCACAAATCTGACTAAAGTGTAATTGTTTTTATCGGGGACAGGATTATAATTCCTTCGTATACAAAAGAACTGGATAATTAGTAAGGAAGACAGGATGAAAGAGCATAACAGTGAAAGACGAGTACGAAAGCCGCAATCTGAGGCATCCGTGCCATTACATGTAGATCATATCAATGCAAAAGGGAAAAAAGTTCCGGCGAAGAAATTCAAGAAAAAGCCGTGGACTTTTAAGCGGGTCTTCCTTCGTATCATCCTTCCGATCCTTTTAGTCCTAACTATTATCATCGGTGGAATCGTCATCTGGCTGCTTCAGTGGGAAAACCATGTTCTTGATCAGATCGAGTATATTCCGACGGATACAAATCCGACATTCATCAATGAATCGAGTTCCGTTGTTGAGATATCCCAATATACGTCAGAAACCAGCATACCTCCTGTAGAAGATGAAGATATCCATAATTTCCTGCTGATCGGTATTGACAGCCGTTCCAGAAAGTACACCAGTGATGGTACAGGAAGTCTTGCGGATGTCATCATGATCATGAGCGTAGATAATAAAGAAGGCACGATCAAACTGGTTACGATCCAGCGTGACTGCTATGTGTATATTCCCGGTCATTCAAATCCGCAGAAGATCAACGCGGCAATGAGTTATGGCGGTCCTGAGTTACTCTCGGTAGTTATAGAAAACCATCTTAGGATCGATCTGGAAGGGTACGCATATGTAAACTTCTATAATATGGAAAAAGTTATTGATGCGGTCGATGGCATCGATCTTGAAGTAACGAAGTCAGAAATATTCCATGAACCGGGCGGACTGAATGCGAACCTTGCGGAACAGAACCGGATCCTGGGTGTTCCTGAAGATACTTATAAAGTTACCTCTTCCGGTATGATCCACCTGAATGGAAGACAGGCAGTAGCCTATAGCCGTATCCGTGAAGTCGGAAATGGTGTATATGGCCGTTCCGAGCGTCAGGTCAAGGTCTTAAATGCTCTATTAAAGAAGTTTTCGAGCTTAGGCACGACTTCAAAGATGTCTGCGATGGATGATATTGCTTCAATGATCGCAACGAATATTACTAAAAAGGAAATCAAGCATTATGCTTTTGATTTTCTTCCGGAAGTCCGAAATATGGAGATCCAGACAATGGGGATTCCGGTCGACGGTTATTTCCGTTCCGGCATGTACTCGGATGTGCGTGCGAATGAATGGAGCATCCGTCCGGATTGGAATGGTATGATACCGATCGTTCAGGACTTCCTTTATGGGGAGACATTCGAATTTGATCGTGTTGAAGAGATTCCGAAAGCACCGAAGCAGGATGATAGAGACTCTTAATTTCTTTCGATTTTGTCTTTCTTTGATATTGACATCTTCTGTCTTAATGGTATAGTAGTATTTGATTTAGCACTCGTGATAATAGAGTGCTAATTAAATTTGCTGGAGGTGATTCACCATGACCATTAAGCCACTGGGTGACAGAGTAGTTATTAAGATGACAGAGGCTGAAGAAACAACCCACAGCGGAATCGTTTTGGCAGGTTCTGCAAAGGAGAAGCCTCAGATTGCCGAGATCGTCGCGGTTGGACCGGGCGGAATCGTTGATGGAAAAGAAGTAAAGATGGAGCTTTCCGTAGGTGAGAAAGTTCTTGTTTCCAAGTATGCAGGTACACAGGTTAAGATCGACGGAGTTGAATATACGATCCTGAGTCAGAGTGATGTTCTGGCGATCGTAGAGTGATTCGCGTCGGATAGGAGGTTTTCAATATGGCAAAAGAACTGAAGTATTCCGAAGACGCAAGACGTGCTTTGGAGATTGGTGTAGATAAGGTAGCGGATACTGTAAAGATCACACTTGGACCGAAGGGCAGAAATGTCGTTCTTGATAAGAAGTATGGTGCTCCGCTGATCACGAATGATGGTGTTACGATCGCAAAAGAGATCGAGCTCGAGGACCGTTTTGAGAATGCCGGCGCTCAGCTTGTTAAAGAAGTTGCTTCGAAGACAAATGATGTAGCAGGTGATGGTACAACGACAGCTACTCTGCTTGCACAGGCAATCATCCGTGAGGGTATGAAGAATGTTGCTGCTGGTGCTAACCCGATCATCCTTCGTAAAGGTATCTCTCTTGCGGTAGATGAAGCAGTAAAGTCTATCGGTACATCTGCTAAGAAGGTCGATGGTTCCAAGGATATTGCTCGTGTTGCTTCTATTTCTGCAGGTGATGAGTACATCGGTGAACTGATCGCACAGGCTATGGAAAAGGTTTCTTCTGATGGTGTTATCACTGTTGAAGAGTCCAAGACTATGGGAACTGATCTGGAAGTTGTAGAAGGTATGCAGTTTGACCGCGGTTATCTCTCTTCCTATATGTGTACTGATATGGATAAGATGGAAGCTGTTCTCGATGATCCGTATATCCTGATCACAGATAAGAAGATCTCGAATATTCAGGATGTTCTGCCGCTTCTCGAGCAGGTCGTCCAGCAGGGCAAGAAGCTCCTTATCATCGCTGAGGATGTTGACGGTGAGGCGCTCGCTACACTTATCGTAAATAAGCTCCGTGGTACATTTACCTGCGTCGCTGTAAAAGCACCTGGCTTCGGCGATAGAAGAAAGGCTATGCTTCAGGATATTGCGATCCTGACAGGTGGTGAGGTCATCACAGATGATCTTGGTCTGGATCTGAAGGAAACAAAGATGGAACAGCTCGGCCGTGCACGTCAGGTCAAGGTTCAGAAGGAGAACACCATTATTGTTGATGGTATGGGTAATGCGGACGAGATCAAGTCCCGTGTCGCACAGATCCGTGCACAGATCGAAGAGACCACTTCCGATTTTGACAGAGAAAAGCTTCAGGAGCGTCTGGCAAAGCTGTCCGGCGGTGTAGCGGTTATCAAGGTCGGTGCTGCTACTGAGACGGAAATGAAAGAGAAGAAGCTCCGTATCGAAGATGCACTGGCGGCTACCCGTGCTGCTGTTGAAGAAGGTATCGTTCCGGGCGGCGGAACAGCATATATTAATGCACTTCCTGCAGTTTGCGCACTTGTCGACAAATACGAGGGCGATGTTGCTACAGGTATCCGCATCATTGCAAAGGCTCTTGAGGCTCCGATCCGTCAGATCGCGGCTAATGCCGGCCTGGATGGTTCTGTTATCTGCGAGAACATCAAGAAGTCAGAGCCCGGCAACGGCTACGACGCGCTGAATGATCATTACGTAAATATGTTTGAAGCCGGTATTGTCGATCCTGCAAAGGTTACACGTTCCGCACTTCAGAACGCGGCTTCCGTATCTTCCACACTTCTTACGACAGAAGCAGTTGTCTGCGATATCCCGCAGCCTGAACCGCCGATGCCGAATCCGAATGCCGGTATGTATTAATCGGTTTGTTTCTGATAAAATATAGAGGTCATGGAGTGATCCGTGACCTCTATTTTTGTTAAGGAGAATATGCATGCGCGTTTATAACGATTTGATCGTTGAAAAGATCGTAGCCAAGCACCTGACGGCAAAGGATAAAGCTTGCCGGGTCATTTTTGTCATCCTGGCTGTTCTGGCTATACTTCTGGTTAATTTTATTCCGCTCCTTTTTGGAGTTTTCTATCTGTTCCTTCTCACTGTATCTCTTTCGTTTGGTATAGGCTATTTGTGCTATATAATGGTCTCCGGTATCGTCAAGGAATATGAATACAGTGTCGTAAATGATGAGTTTACCGTGGATGTCATCTCCGGCAAAAAGCGCCGTGCGCATCTGTTTTCCGGTTCTATCCGGGAATTTGACATGATCGCCAAACTGAAAGATGAGATGCATCCTGTCTCCGAATTTGAAAAGGGAGCTCTTCGTGCCTACTGTGCTTCCGGTGTAAATAAGGAAGAAGAATGGTATATCGCCGCTAAAATGGGCACTCAGAAAGTTCTTGTGATATTTGAACCGGATGAGCGTTTTTTAGGTGCATTCTACCGATATAATCCCCGAAATACCATGTATCGTCCGACCTCGAGGCCGAAGACAAAGAAAGAGGCCTGATCATGCAGTATCTCCCGGAAGAAAACCTTTATAGATTTACTATCATAGGTACGGAAACGGATATTCACGACAGATTGCATTTTCACTCTTTGTTTGCCATGCTCCAGGAAGCGGCCTGTCTGGATGCTGACCGTCATGGTTTCGGAGCTGAAGTAATGGACAGTCTTTCTGTCTGCTGGCTGCTTCTCCGGATGAATGTGCAGATGGACAGGATTCCGAAGTGGAAGGATGAGATCTATATCCGTACATGGTCACAAGGATTTGAACGGCTGCTTTTCAATCGTGATTTCGACATATTCGATCAAGACAGAAACCTGATCGGCCGGGCAACTTCTGTCTGGGTGATCGCACATCAGGGGGATCACCGGCCGGTACGTCCTTCCTCCATCGAAGGTATGTCTGTATTCGAGTCGAGTACGCCTTCCGGACGGAAAGCAGAGAAGATCCCGCCGATCCCGGATGAAAAACGTGAGAATTCCCCGAAATTTAAGAGGTTTGCCGATTACAGCCAGATCGACAGGAATATGCATGTGAATAATACCCATTATGTGGCCTGGAGTGAGGATGCCTGTTATTCTCTCATTTCTGATGAAGACCGGATTTCCGAGCTGACGATCAACTATTCATCTGAAGTGCATCCCGGTGAGGAAGTGCAGCTGTTTTGCATCCTTGAGGATGGGGTGATCATAGTTGACGGCATGGAGGCAAAGAGCGGAAGACACGTGTTCACGACCCGGATCCTTCCCGGAAAAGAATGATATAACGGGTTTATCAATATGATTTAATAGGGTAAAATATATTCGCAGATCATGCGGAGGAAAGTAAAATGATAGAAGTATCGAATCTGGTTAAGTTTTACGGTGATAAAAAAGCACTCGGCGGAGTGTCTTTTAAAGTAGAACAGGGTGAGATCCTGGGTTTCCTCGGACCAAATGGTGCCGGAAAGACTACAACAATGAATATCATTACCGGTTATCTTTCTGCGACAAGCGGAAAAGTAACGATCAATGGATATGATATCCTGGAACAGCCGGAACTGGCGAAGAAGAATGTCGGTTATCTCCCGGAGCTTCCACCGCTGTTTCCCGATATGACGGTATTTGAGTATCTCGAGTATGTAAGTGAACTTAAGAGAGTGCCTCGGGATATTAAGAAAAAGCAGATATCAGAGGTTATGAAGATGGTCCATATCGGTAGTGTTTCCGGCAGACTGATACATAATCTTTCCAAAGGATACCGCCAGCGTGTCGGTATTGCACAGACCTTGATCGGAAATCCGGAAGTTATTATTCTCGATGAACCGACGGTCGGACTTGATCCGAACCAGGTGATCGAGATCCGAAAACTTATTACCCAGCTTTCTAAGAATCACACGATCATCTTCAGTTCGCATATCCTGTCTGAGGTTCAGGCTATATGTGACCGTGTCATAATCATTAATCACGGAAAAATAGTGGCGGATGCGCCGACACTTGAGCTATCTGCTCAAGTCGAGGGAAATTCCCACTATCTTCTTACAGTGGAAGGTTCTTTTAATTCTATACAGATGCCGCTTCGCGCTGTACCCGGTATTAAGACTGTTGCGCTGCTTACAGAGAAGAACGGCCTTCTTCAGATCGACGTTACCGCGGATGGTTCTCTGGATGTCCGTAAGTCGATCTTCTTTACTTTAGCAAGAATCAATGTACCGATTTTGGAATTCCGTTCGATGGCTCCATCTCTCGAGGATGTATTTATAGATATTACTGCTTCTAAGAAATGAGGAAAACGACATGTTTGCAGTTTTTAAACGAGAATTTTTGTCATATTTCAGAACACCGGTCGGCTGGATCGCGATTTGTCTTATGGGTATTATCAGTGGTTATTACTTCACCGGTATGATCACAGCGACTTTTCCTTACGTCAATATCGCGCTTGAAATCAACTATATCCGTTCATTCTTTATCATTCTCATCCCGATCATTACGATGAGACTGTTCGCGGAAGAGAAGAGGACAGGAACCGATGTTCTTCTTTATACTATGCCGTTTTCGATGAAAAAGGCTGTTTTCGGTAAATTTCTGGCTGCACTCTCTCTTCAGGTGCTGATGCTTGTAAGCGTTTTCAGTCATATGATCATCACGGTCATTCTCTCCGGATTCGTCAGCGGAGCAGACTGGGGAGCTCTATTCGGTTATCTGGTTCTTGCTTCGCTCTTTATTTCTATCGGCATGCTTACTTCGGCGATGACCGAGAACCAGCTGATATCTGCAGTATTCT
>ONFC01000012.1 GCA_900317035.1 uncultured Eubacteriales bacterium | reverse complement strand
CGGATCGTGGTCTCTCCCCAGATATTCGTCCATACGCCTTTCGGGTTCTTCCACTTGATGCCCTCCGGGCGTTCCTCCGTCCAGATACTGATCAGGCGCATGCCGTTTTTTGCTTCTTTCAGCGCTTCGCTGCAGGCGGCGACAAATGCCTCCGCATCGATCGGGACCTGCTTGCTGATCACGAAGATGACCATCATCTCCTTCGACATCAGGCCGGTGCGCACGACGACCTGGCGTAGTGCTTTTGCCGCTTCAATATTCGAAAGATTGGAGAAGAATATCTGTGAGACGTTCCGGACGATCTCTGCTGCAGGGTCAGCCAGGAAGCACTTCGTATGCTCCACGATCTTGTGGCTGCCCCTTTCATAAAGGCCGATATTGACGCATCTTTTCTCCTTGCTGTACTCGACCGGGTACTGGATCTGGTTCCTATAGTAATACTGGTCTTTCGCAGGAAGGATCCTCTCCATGCAGGCACGGATCTCATCCTCCGGGAATTTTCCCATGCGTACCAGGCAGTTTCTGACCATGCTCTCCTTCATCTGGAGCTGGCTTTCATATCTTGCGTGGAGGAGCTGGCATCCGCCGCACTTCGGAAACTCCGGGCATACCGGCTTGACGCGGCTCTTTGCGGGCGCGATGTCTCCCGCCTTCTCACCGTAGGTCATGTTGTTTTTCCGTTCAGTGATGCGTACTTTTCCCTTCTCACCGGGGAGCATATCCGGAACGAAGATCTTCATGCCGTCTTCTTTGGCACCTTTTTCCTCGATCCTTACGACGCCTGCACCTTCGTTGGAAACGCCGACGCAGCGGCCGCTATACTCTTTATTATTCTCGAAAAGGCCCATTCCTTAAATCCTCTTTACTTTTAATATTTTCATTATATCGCACTTGTTTCTGCTGTCCAATTACAGATAAGGTACAGGTCCTTCTCTTTCCAATTACCCCGATTACTGGTATTATTAGTATGGATTTTTATTGATCCCCTACAAAAGGATCTGTAAGAAGGTACACTATGTCAGATAACCATCCGAACGGCAGAGCTTCCCGCCAGCCGTCCGGCACAAATAAAAACAATCAGAGAGCTCCCCGCACCGGCTCTGCACCGAAGCAGGCACCGGTCTCGGATGCGACTATGCCCAGATCTTCGTCCGGAAGCGCGGCTCCCGGAACCGGATACTCACGCGATCAGGTCTATGACCGTTCCCGGGCAAAAGCGGCTGCCGCTGCCGCTCAGAAACGCTCCACTATCCCCTGTGCTCCGGAAGACTCCGCCCTGGCGGATGAGCTCCGTTCCCGTCTGAAAGGAAAGCCTACCCGTGCCGCACATAACAGACACTGGTATGTCGAGGTCATGCAGGCCTGCCTCACAGTCGTGAAGACCCTGCTGATCCTGCTTCTTTGCGTCGCTTTTCTTATCGGCGGTTTCGGCGGCGGTATGCTGATCGGCTATATTTCCACGACGAACCGTCTTTCGATCGCGGATATCTCGATGACCGACTCCGTAGAGACTTCCTTCGTTTATGACAGCAACGGTACTGTCATTGCTAAGCTCACCGGAAGTGAGAATGTTGACCGTATCTATGTTGCCTATACCGAAGTAAAGAACACGTATATCGATGAAGCCATCATGGCGATCGAGGATGAGCGTTTCCTTGAGCACTCCGGTATCGACGTCCAGAGAATCGGAAGCGCTGTGCTTTCTGCCCTTTTTAATGGCGGTACGGCTTCCCACGGCGGTTCCACGATCACGCAGCAGACCGTTAAGCTTATCACCGGCCAGGATCAGAGATCCACCCAGCGTAAGGTACAGGAGTGGTTCTCCGCGATGACGCTCGAGCAGCAGCTCAGTAAAGATGAGATCATGCAGCTTTATATCAACCTCGCCCCGATGGGCAATAACTATGTCGGCATCGAGGCGGGCGCGCAGAACTATTTCGGTAAGAATGCAAAAGAACTCTCCCTCGCGGAGTGTGCTTTCCTTGCAGGACTTCCGAAGAGCCCGTCCTACTACAATCCTCTCCGTGAGTCCGGCAGAAGAAACGCCATGCGCCGTATGCGTATCGTTCTTACCAAGATGTATGAGCTGGGGAATATCACGCAGGAAGAATACGAAAATGCGCTGAACACGGAACTGGTATTTAAGACCAAGTCCACCTCCTCGGCAACCTCGATCAACTCCTACTTCGTCGAGTATGCCGTCTCCGAGGTCATCTCCGATCTCCAGCACGAAAGAAATATCAGCCGTACGCTGGCAGCTACCACTGTCTATAACCGCGGCTACCACATCTACACCACTATGGAGGCGGACGTGCAGTCGGTCATGGATGAGGCCTTTACCACACAGTCCCTGTTCCAGACAGATCCGGAATCCCTCGAGGATTATCCGGAGAAGCCGCAGGGCGGTATGGTCGTCGTCAATGTAAAGACCGGCGCGATTGCCGGCATGCAGGGCGGATACGGTGAAAAGACCGTCAACCTCGGTACGAACCGTGCCGTAGATGCCAAGCGTCAGCCCGGATCTTCCATCAAGCCGCTGATCGACTATGCTCCTGCGATCGAGCTCGGCCGTATCACACCTTCCATGATCTACGACGATAAGGAATCCCATCTCGATCCTTCGAATCCGGACAAAGTCTGGCCGAAGAACTCCGACGGCAAATTCAAGGGACCGATGACCATACGTCAGGCGGTATCCTCTTCGAGAAACACGATTGCCGTAATGGTCTGGAACGATGTCGGCCCGGAGATGGCGCTGTGGTTCCTGAACGAGGTCGGTATCGACCGTCTGACCGAGCAGTATCCGTCTACTGCGATCGGCGGATTTAATACAGGTATGTCGCCGCTCGAAATGGCAGCAGCATATACGACATTCGCCACCGGCGGACTATATACGGATCCGTATGCTTATACAAAAGTACTCGACAGTGACGGAAATGTCGTTCTGGAGCATGTCGCTAACCCTCACCGCGTGTATCGTGAGGATACGTCTTTCCTGATGACCAGCATGCTTCAGGATGTTATCACCTCCGGTACTGCAAAGAATAAGGTTATGCCGATCCTTAATACCAATGGGGAAAACATCGCCGTTGCCGGTAAGACCGGTACTACAGACGATAACGTCGATAAATGGTTCTGCGGATATACACCGTATTATTCGGCAGCTGTCTGGTATGGATACGACAACCGTCTGCGAACAACAGAGATCCCGAAGGGCGACAGAAATAACGCCCAGCTGATCTGGAACTTCGTCATGCAGAGGATCCACACGGATCTGCCCGGAGCAGAGTTTGTGATCCCGGACAATGTCACAAAGGAGACTGTCTGCACCGCGTCCGGCATGAAAGCCACCGACTACTGTAAGGAGGCAGGTACGGATCTGACAGATTACTTTATCGTCGGCAATTACCTGACACCGCAGAACGACTGTACCTACCATCTGGCACCTACGCCGACACCGGAACCCTCTCCGACGCCAGACCCTAATATACCGCATCTCCCGAACACCTGATCCAGAAGAGACAGACTGTCTTTAAATGCACATCGATAATAAGCAAAAGAAAAACCCTCCGAGCGGTTCCGCCCGGAGGGTTCTTCTTTCGTCCTCATTTTACTATTGGTTAGAATGTAACTTTTACTTCGTGAACAGCGCCGTCGCTGAAGATCGGGACTCGTACGCCTTCGATCGGTGCACCGTCTACGCTGATAGAGACGCCGTCCTTCGTTCTTCTAAATCCCTGCGGCTTATCGACCGTGATGTGGTACTTCGCTTTTCCGGAAGAAACCAGGATATCCTCGGCAGTGTCATCCGGACGCAGGATCGGCTCTACGATCAGGGCATCGCTTGTGAAGTCGACACCGAAGCTCGTAAAGAGACACAGCAGGAGCCATGTGGATGTACCGGACAGCGTCGGTCCGATATTCTCGCCGGTCTCGGAGTTATTGTACTGTGTGCACAGTCTCGGGTTACCGCAGACAGTGAACGGAGACTTGAGTGTTCTGTACGGCAGGATGCAGTCGATGACCCAGAAAGCGGTCTTGGCGAGGCGCTCTGCCAGTGCCTTATCGCTTACGGACTTGCTGGCCTTGAGCATCGCGGCTGCGGCCATCATGTTTGCATGCTTGAAGATACCGCCATTCTCACGGTCGCCCTGATAATAGAGTGCGACGTCGATCTTCGGAGCGATCTGCGGGTAATCCACACCGGTGCACAGACGGAATCCGAAAGGTGTCCGCAGGTTCTTATCGAGGCTGTCAAGCATCGTGCTGATCTGCTCCTCAGAAGCACAGTCCGCCAGAACTGCCCAGCTGAAGGAATTCAGGAAGTAGGTGCCTACCTTGCCGTCTTCGATCACGAGGCCGTCGCCCTGTGCGCCGAGGTACTTCAGCTGCGGCTTGTCTTTTCTGTTAAAGAGAACACGTGCGAAGTAGTCGCCCTTCCATGCATATTCGTTGATACGTGTCTTCAGGTCAGAAGAAGCGCCCTCCAGGAAGGATGCATATTCTTCGTCACCGCAATTTCTGAACATGCCGATGGCAGCATCTACAGCGACCTTTAAGAGGCAGCCGTTCATGACGGATTCGGAGTATTCGGACTCATACGGAACCTCACCGTACTTCTTTCCAGAAGTCTCGAGCTGTGCCTTATAAGCCTCGATCTTATCGGCACCGCCGATGCAGTCCGGATCGACGCGCAGACAGTCATTCCAGTCTGCTCTGTCGATCAGCGGGATACCATGGGAACCGACGGAGATCTTATAGGAGTATGTGAATACCGCCTTGATGGTCTCCAGGATAGATCTCTTCTTTCCTTCTTCTCCTGCGATCGGGAGTTCTTCCTTCAGGAAGTCATAGTCACCGGTCAGGCTGATAAAGCGGTCAAGTGCCTGCAGGAGCCAGAGCGCATCGTCAGACCACCAGCCGGGTTCTTTTCCCTTCCAGTAGAAGTTATGGTTTGCAAATCCATCCTCATGGATGTTGGAGATCCACTCACGGAGAAGCTTCTTGATGAACTCCACCTCACCCATTCCGGCGAAGTAGTACATCGATGCGAAGATGTCCTGGATCTCACGGAAACCGATCTCACGGTAGCCCTTCTGTGTCCAGTCGAGAGAACGGGATACGAAGGTCTGGTAGAAGACCTGGAACGGAAGATTGTTGTTTACATATGCTTCGAAGTCCTTATCCGCATGCTTGATCTGCATATAGGAGGAATATTTCTTCGTAAAAGAGATCACCTTATCGAGGCAGGACGGAAGTGCGGACGCATCGGTGAAACGTGCGATGAGCGCTTCGAGCTCTTCCTGCATGGTGATATCTTCTTTATAGTTTTCGTTGACGCAGTCCGAAGACAGGCAGGTGAAGTTATCGATCTGCACCTTATCCCCGGCCTTTACGGTAAACGGAGCGGACAGAGCGAAGAATCCCGGTCCCTTTCTGGAATGGGAGTTACTAAGGACCGCCGCGAACTGCGGTTTTTCCAGTGTGCCGGCGCCGACGAAATCAGCGTAGCGTGCGCAGAACTGATCCGGGAATACGACCTTATCGCCGTCATGGACCATCAGGGTGTTATAGCGGATATTGCCCTTCGTCCACTTCGGATTCGGGTTAAAGGAGATCGCGCGGATCTCGTCATTGTCGCCGTAGAATACTTCCGACTGTGCAACGACAGTGGAGAAGATAACATCCTCACGAAGCGCGTGTACTTCCTGGGTACCGAACATGCCGGTATAGACGATACGGAGATTCCTTTCGGAAGCACCGCTGTTTTCGATCTCGATGAGCTGTGCCTCGGATGCGACCGGGAGCTTGTCCTCCTGCGGGAGGATGAAGATCGTACGGCGTACTTTCAGGCCGTCCTTAAGTGTGTACTCGATGACCGTTCTGTTCTGGGAATGACGGCACAGTGCTTTTTCCACGGAATCCTGCTTGGCGGAACCGGAATAGAAGATCACCTGTCCGTTCTCCACGAGGTAGAACTGGCGGTTCGCCGGAAATCCGTTCTGCTCCGGCAGGTAGTCCCAGCGCGTCGCGAGGACCTGTGTGTCCGCATGGGAGCGGAAGCATCCGCCGCCGATACGGTCGATTGCACTTTTCGGTGTACTCTGCAGCGGATGGTCAAATCCGATGCGGTTACCGATGAGAAGGTTTGTATAGTAATGCGGACCCGGTGCAGGAGAACTGAGATCACAGATCAGTTCACCACCCTCGTCGAGCTTGCCGCCCCACTCGGAGCAGTATTCGATGATGGACTTCGAAGAAGCAAGGAGTTTCTTTCCTTCTTCGCTATTCGTTATATCTTCTACACAACCGGCCTTTTCAGAAAGGACACTGTAATTTCCGTCTTTCTTACTGATCAGAACAGATTTCTGTTCATTGGCAAAAGCACTTACCACTCCGCAGACATCTTCATCTGCGAGCAGTGCGGCGCATACCGGAGCCGGAAAAGAAAGTCCGGATACTCCGAAGAGCACGCCTCCGTTCAGAGTCGATATATACTGGGCGCTGACAGCATCCCCACATGCCCCGCCGAATCTCTCGCACAGCACTCTATCTGCCGGTGCGATCACAGATCTTGCTCTTTCGCTTTTCATCATCTTGGAACCTCCTAAAATAAAAATAGACCGGATGAATCAATAGAAGAATTCGTCCGATCCCCTTTCGCCGCCCGATTGTGTAATAGATGGATCCATGGCACGTGCCTGTGCCTCCCCATCCAGGTTCACGAAATCTCCCACCCCAAAGGGGTCTCGCGAACATGTCCACAATCGGGGCATGCGATTTTTCCGATCTCAAACACATATTCCGGATGCCGCTTCCATAAAATAAATCGTTCCTGCTTCTGTCTCCTCAAACAGACGGGCGGATTTATTCATCCAGTTATATAGAAAGGCCGCCGCACCATAAATATATGGCCGAGTGACGGATTCACCGGTCCGGTGGGCTTCGTCCAGAGGCACCGGTGAGGGATGCCGGAAAGTCCGGCTATTGCTCCCGTATCCATTTGGGGAAGAAGAGGCTCTGTCTCTCCTTCCCAAAAGGGAGTACGTCAGCTGCTAATGTGTCAGCCCATTACGACTTCGACGTTATGTACGCCGCCGTCGAAAACAGGAAGAATATTGCCTTCGATCGCATTACCGTCAACGGTTACGCTCTTGATGCCCTTGCAGACATGATCCGGATTCTTGATCGTTACAGCGTATTCCGCACCACGGTATTTTCTTGTGATCTTAAAGCCATCCCAGGAAGACGGGATCGACGGATCGATCTTAAGGCCGTCAAAGTCAGGCTGTACGCCCAGGATGTACTGGGAGATAGCTACCATGTTCCAGGCAGCTGTACCTGTCAGCCAGGAGTTCTTGCCCTGACCGAAGTTCTTGCCGGTTCTGCCGATATCGGAACCTGCGTCCTTACCACCGATCATCTGGCCGTAAACATACGGTTCTGTCTTGTGGATATCAGAAGTATCTTCTGTGAATGCAGGAGCGATCTCAGAGTAGTACTTGAATGCCTGGTCACCTTCACCTGCATATGCAGCCGCGCAGATGATCCATGCGTTGTTGTGTGTGAAGATACCTGCGTTCTCCTTATATCCGCCCGGATATGTGGAGATCTCACCATACTGAATGTAGTACTTGGTGAATGCAGGATTATTCAGAACGAGACCGAACTCGGTATTGAGTCTTTCGTCGATCGCAGCGAGGGTCTTCTTATCTGCGCCCTGCTCCTTGCCGACATCGGACATGATCGCGAAGCCCTGCGGCTCGATGAAGATCTGTCCTTCTTCGCATTCCTTAGAGCCCATCTTCTCACCGTTTGCATCGTAAGCTCTGAGGAACCAGTCGCCGTCCCATGCGGACTCCATGATGTTCTTCTTCATCTTATCGATCTCTGCCTGAGCTGCAGCTGCCTCATCGTCCTTACCGAGGTGCTTGAGGATCGCTACATAGTTCGGGCCTGTGTAGGTAAAGAGTGTCGCAACCATGACGGACTCTGCTACCTTGGAGTAGCCGCCCTCTGCCTTAAACTTCGGGTTGGTGTATGTCTGGAAGGACTCACCCGGTGTATCAGAGTAGCAGGACAGGTTGATGCAGTCGTTCCAGTCTGCACGCATAGCGAGCGGCAGGCCGTGAGGACCGAGATTGTTGACGATGTGATAGAAGGAGACCTTCAGGTGCTCGAGCATGGTCTGGGCGACACTCATATCGTTGTCGTAAGGAACCATCTCGTCCAGGATGGACCAGTCGCCTGTCTCCTTGATGTAAGCGGAAACAGAGAGGATCAGCCAGAGCGGGTCATCGGAGAAGTCGCCGCCGATATCGGCATTACCCTTCTTGGTGAGCGGCTGGTACTGGTGATAGCATCCGCCGTCCGGGAACTGTGTGGAAGCGATATCGATGATACGCTCTTTTGCACGGTCCGGGATCTGATGTACGAAACCGAGGATATCCTGGTTGGAATCACGGAAGCCCATGCCGCGGCCGATACCGGACTCGAAGTAGGATGCGGAACGGGAAAGGTTAAAGGTAACCATGCACTGGTACTGGTTCCAGATGTTGACCATACGGTCGACCTTATCATCCGGAGTAGTAACATTGAGGATGCCGAGGAGCTTATCCCAGGAAGCCTTCAGATCAGCAAGACCTGCAGCAACCTTCTCAGGAGTATCGAACTTCTCGATCATAGCCTTGGCTTTTACCTTGTTGATGGTCTTGCCATCTGCTTCAAACTTCTGGTCCACAGGCATCTCGACATAGCCGAGGACGAAGATGAGCGTCTTGCTCTCGCCTGCTGCCAGTGTGATCTCTTTATAGTGGGAAGCGATCGGAGACCAGCCGTCTGCGAAGGAGTCGGTGGCTTTTCCGGCAAGAACAGCCTCCGGATTATTGAATCCGTTATAAAGGCCGATGAAGGAATCGCGGTCGGTATCATAACCGTCGATCGCGTCGTTTACGGAGTAGAAAGCATAGTGGTTACGTCTGTCTCTGTACTCGGTCTTGTGGTAGATGACGGAACCGTCAACTTCGACACGGCCGGTGGAGAAGTTTCTCTGGAAGTTGGTGCAGTCATCCTGCGCATCCCACAGACACCACTCTGCAAAGGAGAAGAGCTTAAATGTCTTCGCGGAAGACCCTTCGTTCGTGAGAACGACCTGCTGGACTTCTCCGTCATATCCGTTCGGTACGAAGAAAGTAACCTGAGCCTTCAGGTCGTTCTTCTTACCTGTGATGATCGTATATCCCATACCATGGCGGCACTCATAGGCATCAAGTTCAGTCTTGACCGGTGACCAGCCCGGATTCCAGACCGTTCCATTATCATTGATATAGAAGTAACGTCCGCCCATATCGA
The DNA here is from genome assembly GCA_900317035.1 of uncultured Eubacteriales bacterium. Classification (GTDB taxonomy): domain Bacteria; phylum Bacillota; class Clostridia; order Saccharofermentanales; family Saccharofermentanaceae; genus Scatonaster. Next base: position 16,798 of record ONFC01000012.1, on the reverse strand, counting down.
TCGGTACGTTGTTATAACGATATCTCGTAATTCTTCTAAGACGTGCGTCTTTGTAGAAGCAATATCCTCCTGCAGTATTGGAGATCAGACCGAAGAATGCTTCCGAGCCGAGATAGTTGATCCACGGATACGGTGTCTTCGGAGTCTCGATTACATATTCACGTGTCTGGTCGTCAAAATGTCCGAACTTCATATGCCATATGCCTCCTAAAAAGTAGATTTCAAGTACATATATCATACTATAAAGAGGGGCAAATCGGAACGTTTCGCTCTTTTAAAAAAGTACAAAAAACGCTTAATTTTCGGGCAGAATCGGCCAAACGCAAAGTATACCGAACTCGAAAACGGTTTCGTATTTCCGAAATTAAAAAGGAGGAATTTTGTCCGTCAGGACAGGCCCAGGAGCTCTTCCATGCCGATGATGAACTGCTGCTTTACCTCGTCCATCGTCTCGATCTCACCATTGATGAATGCGTTAAACAGTTTATAGATCTCGTTTTCCGCGCACTTCTGGACGGCCTGATCATCCGGGATCACGATCCTGTCGGCCTCTGCCACCAGCACGGTATAAGGATTCTGTCCCGCCAGAAAATCACTGGCGAAATTCGGATCCTGCGCACACTTCTGCATGATGGAGCGGCTGTTTACGAAGCGGCCCTTCACCGCCATATCTGTCATCACGGTCTCGTCCATCGTCAGGAGCTTCAGGACCTTCGCCGCGGTCGCTTTTCTATCACAGGAGGATGCCACCATCAGCCATGTTCCTCCATCGTAGGAAGCCGTCGGCGCCGGTATGATCGACCAGCCGGTCTCCTCCGGTTTCGTCGTCTCGGAAGATTCTCCGCCCGCTGCCGTTTCACTCGGCTCCTGCTGTTTCTCCTCATGACCCGGAACATATCCGATCACTTTCGAAGCCTTATTCAGCGACCCGAAGAAAAGCACACACTGACCGTCGTTGATCGCACGGATCCACTCTTCACTGTCCTCTTCAAACTCGAGTGTCAGCGTATCGTTGAAGAGTTTTTCCTGAAGGCTGAAGTACTTATCAAACTCTGCATCTACAGTCACTTTTCCATCCGAGACCCACGGAACATTTCTTCCCGCCCAGAAGAGTCTTCCCAGCTGCTGGCGGTCGGCCAGGAGCTTGATGACGCCCTCCGTATTCATGCTGACTTCCCTGGCCTGCTCCATAAAAGAATCCCAGGAGGAAAGTTTTGCCGTCAGCTGCGACGGTTCAGCAGAGCCGAAAAGCTTATCCGACAGATAGCGGTTATAGATAATGGCAGTCGGTGAAAGATCATAGGCAAGTGCTTTTATAGAATGATCCTTATTCGTGGCTGCTTTATAGGTATATTCAAACTGGTCTGAAAGATCACTGCTGCTGATACCGGTCTGCTCGATCCCGATGCTGTAATCGCTGTCAGTAAAGTTCGGGAGATTGTCGGCATCCATCATAAAGAGGTCCGGTTTTTTCTCTGAGGAAAAAGCACTTTTCAGCTGCTGGATATACTGATCCGGTTCCACATAGACATATTCATAATCGATATCTTTGAGATACTCGGAGAACTCCTTGCTGAAATCCTTCTCATAGCCGTATATAACGAGCGGATCCTCGGATTCATCGGTTACGGAGGAAGGGACAGTCGGGCCGGCTGTCGGCTCTGTCGGTTCAGTAGGATCGGAAGAAGGCTCTGTATCCGTCACGCTCTCCGAAGATGTCTCTTCTGTCGAAGGCTCCGTGGATGGCTCTTTTGACTCATCCTTCGTCTTCGGCTTACAGGCACACATCGGCAGCGCCAGAGAAACCGCGAGTATGGTTGTCAGCAGTTTTCTTACCTTCATGATGCCCTCCGTAGAATAATCTAAAAGTAAGTTTACCGCATTATAATAATGCTTTCAAGAAAAGTGACTTTTTCGAAAGGATCATCACATCCTATGACCTGTTCCCTTTATATAATTGACAACCGCCGGATTTCATAATAAAATTTCACTTGTCTTTATGACATCCGGGGCATTAGCGCAGTTGGGAGCGCATCACACTGGCAGTGTGGGGGTCAGGGGTTCAAGTCCCCTATGCTCCACCAGAATTATGAATAGTCTTTCCGCTTTATCGCAGAAAGACTTTTTCTTTTCCATCCTACTTGCGATCTATCCAAATCCTTATACCGATATAACACTCTCAACTGAAATTTTTATCGGTCGTCTTTTTATGCCCCATACCACTATTATCTTCATTTTTCGATTTTTTATCGGTATAATCAAACGCTTTTATACGGATAGAAAAGCACTTTTAGGGAATACTATCTGCTCCATCGCCCAATAAAATACCGATAGAAACCTGAAATCAGAATTTCTATCGGTCTTATATGTCTATATCAAGCGGATAAAAACATCAAAAAGACATTTTTATCGGTAACACCTTATTCAACCGTAACAGACTTCGCCAGATTCTTCGGCTTATCGATGTCGCAGCCGTTTTCTTTCGCTACATAGTAGGCGAGCATCTGCATCGGTACGATCTCGACTACTGCGGAGAACAGCGTGTCGATCTTCGGAATGAAGATCACGTCGTCCGCCTGGGACAGGATCTCCTGATTACCTTTATACGCTACTGCCAGCACCTCTGCACCACGGGCCTTGACCTCGACGATATTGCTCAGTGTCTTTTCCATGATCGACTGGTTGCAGCACAGTGCGATGACCGGCTGATGCTCTTCGATCAGAGCGATCGTGCCGTGTTTAAGTTCGCCGGCGGCATAAGATTCCGCGTGGATATAGGAGATCTCCTTCATCTTCAGCGCTGCTTCCAGAGCGATTGCCGAGTCGGTATTTCTTCCGATAAAGAACATCGACTTCGTGGCGTGATACTTCTTCGCAATCTTCGGGATCTTCGGGTTCATATCCAGAGATTCCTGGATACGCTTCGGAAGCATCAGGAGCGAAGACAGGTGATGGTAATAATCTGCATCCTCGACTCTATCCAGTGTGCGGGAGATATAAAGCGCAACCAGATAAAGTACGGATACCTGTGTGGTATATCCCTTTGTCGTCGCTACCGCGATCTCCGGACCTGCCCAGGTGTAGAGGACATCGTCCGCCAGTTTAGCAATGGTGCTTCCGACAACGTTTACGATGGCGAGCGTTCTTGCGCCTCTGGATTTGCACTCCTTCATTGCCGCGATAGTATCTGCTGTCTCACCGGACTGGGAAAGAACGATGAGAAGTGTATGCTCATCGATCAGCGGGTCACTGTAACGCAGTTCACTTGCAAGTTCGCAGGAAACCGGGATGCGGCAGAGCTTTTCAAGTGTATATTTCGCAGCGCAGCCGGCATAGTAAGCGGAACCGCAGGCCGTGATCAGGATCTTGTCGATGCTCTGGAGATATTCTTTGGACCATTCGATATCGTCGAGAACGACATGACCGTCCTGGATTCGTGGGGTGATCGTTGCTTTGACAGCTCTCGGCTGCTCGATGATCTCCTTGAGCATGAAGTGCTCGTATCCGCCTTTTTCTGCAGCCTCGATATCCCAGGTGATGCGGGAGATCTTCTTCGTGATCGTCTGTCCGGCAGGGTCAAAGACTGTCACACCATCCGGTGTGATCTCGGCAAACTCACCGTCATCGAGGTAGATGGCGTTTCTGGTATTGGCAACAAGTGCGGTAACATCAGATGCGAAGAAGTTTTCTCCGGCGCCGACACCCAGGATGAGCGGGCTTGCTTCTCTTGCAACATAGATCGTGTCCGGTTTTTCGGTGCAGATGACACCAAGAGCATAGGAACCGGAAAGACGGGAGGATGTCTTGATAACTGCACGGCGGAGATCTCCCTTATAGTACATCTCAAGGAGGTGCACGATAACTTCCGTATCCGTCTCACTCTCGAAGTGATATCCCTTTTCGGTAAGTTCTTCACGGAGTGCGATATAGTTCTCGATGATACCGTTGTGCACGATGGCAAAACGGCCGTCATTACTTAAGTGCGGATGTGCGTTAGTATCTGTCGGTGCACCGTGGGTCGCCCATCTGGTGTGCCCGATGCCGGTCGTACCCGGGCAGGTCTTTCCGTCTTCGGTCAGTTCGCAGAGATTGGCGATTCGTCCGCTGACTTTATCGACCTTGATCGCACCATCGTTAAGGACCGCGATACCGGCGGAGTCATAACCTCTGTACTCCAGTTTCTTAAGGCCATCCAGAAGGATCGGGGCCGCCTGCTGAGTTCCTGTATATCCGACGATTCCACACATATTCTATTCCTTTCTTTCGTACCTTTTCCTGAGGCTCTCCCCGCCTCTTCCGGATACGAAAACGGGCTCATGAAAAGAGCCCGCAGTGTTATTTTCTAATGATGATGCTTTCTCTTTCTGCGCCGACAGACACATACGTGATCGGGCATCCGATCGCTTTCTCAACATAGAGTACATAGTCCTGCGCAGCCTTCGGAAGGTCTTCCCATTTTCTGCATCCGGTGATGTCCGTCTTCCAGCCTTCGAAGTACTCGATGACCGGCTTGCAGGAATTAAGTGCTACCGGGAACGGGAAACGGTCGATCTTCTGTCCGTCGAGTTCATACTGTGTGCATACCGGGATCTTATCCATGTAGCTCAGTACGTCGAGCTTGGTAAGAGCGATCTCGGTAGCTGCCTGAACCTCGATGCCGTAGCGTGTGGCAACGATATCCAGGGGACCTACGCGGCGCGGTCTTCCAGTCTTCGCACCATACTCGAAGCCGGCTTTTCTGAGTTCTTCCGCCTCATCGCCGAACATCTCGCATACGAAAGGACCTTCACCGACACAGGTGGAGTATGCCTTTACGACACCGACAACATCGTCGATCTTTGCTCCCGGGAACCCGGAGCCGATCGGCGCATAAGCCGCCATCGTGTTGGAAGATGTTGTGTAAGGATGAATTCCGTAATCCAGGTCACGGAGCGATCCGAGCTGCGCCTCGAAGAGGATATTCTTGTTCTCTTTCTTTGCTTCCGCTAAAAAAGCACCTGTATCACATACGAAAGGCTTGATCTTCTCGCATGCATCTTCGACCCACTCTTTGAGCATGTCCATGGTATAAGGTCTTGCGCCGTATACCTTTGTGATCGTCAGATTCTTCCACTCAAGAAGATCAGCAAGATGCTCCATCAGGTGGTCTTTATAGAAGAGTTCACCGGCGAGGATCGTCTTCTTCTGGTACTTATCAGAGTAGAAAGGAGCGATACCCTGCTTGGTGGAGCCGAACTTCTTGTCGGCCAGACGCTGTTCTTCCAGGCCGTCGAGTTCTCTATGCCACGGAAGGAGCAGCGATGCGCGGTCAGAGATCTTCAGGTTCTCAGGTGTGATCGCCACTCCCTGGGATACGACCTCCGACATTTCTTTCCAAAGATTTTCCGGATCCAGTGCTACACCGTTTCCGAGAATATTTACAACACCATCGCGGAAAATACCTGACGGCAGAAGGTGAAGAGCAAATTTACCCTTCTCGTTAATGACTGTATGACCGGCATTTCCTCCACCCTGGAAACGAACGACGATATCGTACTTTTCCGTCAGAAGATCGACCATGCGGCCCTTGCCTTCATCTCCCCAGTTGATGCCCACGATTGCGCAGTTTTTCATGTGTTTTGCCTCCTGTTGATGTGCGAAGCTTTCAAATAAACAATGGTGTCCTGTTGTACTAAATCAAGACACCATTGTCAATACCGTCACATTTTATACTCTATATAAAGAGCGTTGTCAAGATTTTCCTTTTTCTTCCGCTCCATCGTCCGCAACTTCTTCCGGTTCTTCCGGGATCGGACCGAGTACGATATCTGCGAAATTGATCGGAAGTCCGATCGTCGGAACGCGCACCTGACCGGCTTTTGATCTGCCCGGAAGGACCGTGATGCCTTTCTTCGGGAGTACGAAAGAAACTGTCAGGTCAGCCGTGATCGCACCCGGATCTGCCTCACCGGTATTACAGTCGACGCCTGTCGGGATGTCGATAGCGATGACGCGGGCACCTCTGCTGTGTCCCTCTTCGATCTTCGCAGTGATGGCAAGGATAGTCGGAGGAAGAGGTCTCGCGAATTCATATCCCGTTCCGATAATGCCGTCGACCAGCACACAAGGCATGCCGGGTTCTTTTTCATAGATCATGCGGGAGATCCCGGCCTGCCAGATCGCAGGATCAAACTCGGATGCCGGTTTGATCGGCACACCGAACTTCTCCGCTGCAGCGCGGTTGTTTTTTACGGTAGGAGACTGTGTCTCACCCGGGAAGCAGTCCCAGATCGTTACCTGGTATCCCCAGGATTTCAGAAGTCTTGCGGCAACATAAGAATCGCCGCCGTTCATGCCCTTGCCGGCAAAGAAATGGATCGGAGTAGTCAGTGCTTTTGCCACGATAGTACATGCATTGGCGACTGCCAGTCCCGCATGTTCCATCAGGATCGATACAGGTACCTGATAGTCATTTGATGCGGCTTTGTCGATCAGCCTCTGCTCTTCCCTCGTGAGCGTCATGCGCACACGGCGCACCGGCTCGACAGGCTCCTTCGGCGGTGGTGGATTCAGTATGCTTTTCTGCGGCCAAAATGGGCTTTCATTTTTTCTCATTCTTCCTACCCGCTTTCACCAGTGTTTCACTGCGCTCCGGAAGCAAAACCGGAGACGCCCCTCACATCTTTCATTGTATCATTTCACTTCCGATATGGTCGAGTGCTTTTACGATCGGAATCGTCAGAAAAGCGATCAGTGCGCCGGCCAGGCTTCCCGCCAGGACCAGATACGGAAGATACGAGATCACATAAACTGTCCGCATCACCCAAAGCGCTGCCAGGATCTGTCCGAGCCCATGGGCAGCCGCTCCCGCGATGCTGACACCGAAGATCGAGACATGTTTTCTATCCGCCAGTAGGCACATCGCGCACCAGGCGAAGATCCCGCCTAGAAGCGAGAACAGGAAACCTATGATATTTCCGCCGAGTCCAAGGATCACAAGAGAGCGGAGGACCGCCACAAGAAATGCCTCTTTCTTCCCGACTCCATAGAGAGTCACGAGGATAGCAATATTCGCAAGTCCGAGCTTAAACCCGGGGATCGGGAGGATCCCTCTCGGCAGAAGCCAGGCTTCCAGGATACTCAACACCAGAGCCAGGGAGAGCATCATTGCGGTTTTTGCGATGTCATACGCTGTCCTTCTCATTTTGATACGGCATCCACCTTTCCGGACGGGTACTCCTTCTTTGAGTCACCGGAAACGATCTGGACGACGACCCGGTTCGGAAGACAGACCGCACCATCTCCGGGAGATGTCAGATCCCCCTCTTTTTCGCAGATCTTATCTGCGCAGCTGCTCTCTTTGATATAGACTTTTTCGGAAGAAATATAGATGATCATGTGCCCCCGATCCGAATCGATCCTATATTCCATCGATTCGGAAAACTCGCGCAGATCCATCTCAAGGAGGACTTTACCGTCCTGCGTAATACGCACATACCGGGCATCTCCTTTATGGTTTTTCCGGTGGATGAATAACCCGCCGATGATGATCGCGCAGCATAGCACTATCGCGCCGATGATAAATGCATCTCCGGATGAAAAACGGAAATTTCTCGGTGGCAGTTTCTTAGCCGAAGTATTCGATTGTCCATCCGTCCTGTGCATTCACCTTTCCCTTCAGTGATGAAGATACCCATAATGTACCATTATCTATGCACAAAATACAATCAAGCTTCTGCCTTTCAGCCATCGTTTTCGCATCGCTCGGGCCCAGTGAAAAGAGCGCTGTGGAATACACGTCTCCACGTGTACCATCCTGACCGATGATCGTGACGGAAAGGATATCCGAACTGGCAGGGTAGCCTGTTCTCGTATCCATGATATGTCCGTAGCGCACACCATCCTCCACGAAATACCGCTCGTACGAGCCGCTGGTGATGACTGTGCATACTGTATTTCCCGGGACAGAATATGTGCAGCAGAGCGATCCCGGAGTGATCGGAGATGCCACACCGACCGACAGTTCCGAAGAAGAAGTCCAGGCGCAGATGTTTCCGCCAAGATCCAGAAGGATCTTCTTAAGGTTGAAATTACGGAGTTTCTGCATCAGGATGTCCCCGATAAATCCCTTGGCCACGCCGCCGAGATCCACGGCGACACCCGGCTCGACATATGCACGATGGTTGGAAAGAAGATGGACCTTCCGGTAATCGACATTCTTGACTGTTTCTTCGATTTCACGGCTTTCCGGAACATGCATATTATCGGTCCCGAATCCCCACAGATCCATGATCGGCGCGATCGTGGGATCGAAGCGTCCTCCGGTCTCTTCAGCATATTTCTTTGCCAGCTGAAGGATATAGTAAGTATCTTCAGATAAAGTTACCGGTTCTTTTTCCGTAGACTGGTTCAGCTTTGCGATCTCACTGTCTTCTTTCTGTCTTGAGAACTTCGCCTCCATCTTCAAAAGCAGATCGGAAGCTTCTTTCACTGCTTTTCCCGCATCTTTTCCCGCGCATGTCAGCGTGATATAGGTATCGCACGCAAAAAGGCTCAGCGACTCTTCCTTCGTCTTTTTACATCCTGAAAGCGTGAGGATCCAGGAAAAGATGAAGGTGAAAGAAAGGAAAAAAGCCATGCTCCTTCCGGGCCTGGAAGAAGATGGCCTTTGATTTTTACTATTTTCTGTCCTGTTATGTCTTGTCCAGATAACTGATCTCATGGTCGTCCTCAGAGTCATCCTCCCGTTTGTGCCGGGTCTCCTTCCCGTGGAAGATCGCATAGATATAACCGCCTCCGGCGATCACCAGCACGATCCCCACAACAAGAGCCTCACCCCAGAATACCACATATTGCTCGGCAAGTCTTGCGGAACGCTCGTAATAGGGTATCTGCAGCATATCGCTGCCGGAGTAGGACTTTTTCAACGGAAAGTACTTTTTCCAGAGCGAGGTGACATGGAATCTCGAAGTGTTACAGATGATCTGAAGTTCCGAACTGTCTTCGCTATATCCGATCGAGTCGGCCATCGCCTGGACAAGATCATTATACGCTATGTTCTTGATCGGGTCCATCAGAAGGACTTCATAGCAGGTCACGGCAAAATCCGTATCATGAACGAGGTTCGATGCATCGTCCGCCGTCGAGACAGCGCCGACCGGTCCGTTGGCCAGCGCCGCCAGCTGCCGGAACTGGACATATGCACGGGGAGCGGTAACACCTGTGGTCTCCGCGATCTCATCTTTCCCTTCGTTGACAACACCTACCACCTGAAAACTCAGTCCGTTGATTTCTACAAGAGAACCGAGTACCTGATAGGAATGGAAAAGATTCCATGCCAGCTGTGTATTCAGAACGATGGAGAAACGGTCTCCGTTCTCATCCGGGAGAAATCCTCCGCTTTCGTAGCAGAAAGGGTGGATAACGGCATAATCATTACTGACTCCGATGACCTCACAGGCATCCACACTGCCTGTTTCTTTCTTCTCAAGAAAACCTCTCGCAGGATACTTCGCCGCAGAAGAATAGCAGTCCTTCCATGGATTGACGATCTCCGCACCCTTCGACGACATTCTTCCATTTCCGATCGCGGAAAGTTCTGTTGTATCAAGCACCTCGTGGATCTGCTCCACTTTTTCGATATCAAGTCCCCGGGAAGACTTTCGCGGCGCGGATCCGTCATCTGTCGCCAGCCCCGGTCCCAGCACTGTCAGCTGGCGGTACGGCATTTTCTTTGACTCGAAGTAATCCGCCGCATACTGGAAGGACTGTCCATCCAGCACCTTGCGGATGCGGATGACCGATGCTGTCGACAGTACGATCCCTCCGATCACCAGGAAAAACGGCAGACCCATCAGGACATAGTGGCAGTGGCGGCAGAGGTCGCCCCATTTTCTCTTTATGAAATTCTTCATCTTTGTGCGGAATTCCATCAGTTCGTTTCTCCTTGTGCCAGACGTACCTGCTCACCGTTCTTGATCGGTTTCTCTGTTCTGACGATACAGTAGGACATATTTACTCCGGCTCCCTCGATCGCATAGGAAGTAGCATCTTCCGCCAGGATCTTCACAGGAAGTTTTCTCGCGATATAACGTTCTCCGAGAGGACTGTTCTTCGTAAGAAGAATATAGATGAATGATCCTTCCGTATCTGTCTGAACTGCACCCTTCGGGACAACACAATCATAGTAACGGTTTGATGTGGAGATCGTGCAGTTGATCTGCATTGCTCCGGGGATCAGATACGATCCTTCAACATTAATACGGACGATCCTGGAGTTTACCGGGTCGGACGGATCCGGACGGATGGAGTCAACGACAGCGGAATCACAGTAGTCAGTTCTTACTTCAGATCCGATCATCATATTATCGGCTTCTCTCTTCTCGACCTGGCACTCTACATACATCCCGGAGTTCATATCTGCGATGACGAACATCTCATCGCCCTTCATGCACTGTGCGCCACGGGTCGCACTGATAGAGATGAGCGTACCGGAGATCGGTGCACGGACTTCTGTGATCTTATAGTATTCTTCCAGTTCCTTGATCTTCTTTTCAAGATCTTCTTTCTTCTTGAGCTTCTCTTCCTTTGCATCCTTGTCCTGGTCAGAGCTGATGCCGGCGTTTGTTTTCGCATCACTAAGAGTTTTTCTTGCCACCTGAAGAGTATGCTTTGCATCTTTCAGCGCACGCTCGGCTTCTTCTACCGTAGTGATCTGCTCAAACTCGGTAAGATCTGCCTGCTTCTCTTCAAGTTCAGTGGACTTCTTCGTGTAAGCAGCTTCCTTATCGACCAGCTGTGAGCACACGGTCTTGAGTTCTTCGGAAACAGAATTGTACGAGGACTGCTCTTTCTCCACTGCTTTCTGTGCTGCGGCAACATCCTGATTTGCCTGATCGAGAGCCGCCTGATCAAAGTTCGGATCGGAAGGATCCGTGATGCAGGAAGCCAGGGCATCCTGGGCGGCAGTAAGCGTCTCTTTTGCCATTTCGATCTTCTCATAAGCAGCATCTCTTCTCGATTCAAGTTCCTGCTTCTTCGACTCCAAAACAGCCTTATCCTTTTCGAGCTGTGTGAGCTGGTCCTGGATCGCTTTGATATCGTTCTTCGTCTGAGCAACCACGGTTTCTTTGTTCTTGGCTGCTGCCAGGTTCTTCTCCGCCTGCTTTACTGCCTTTTCCGCATCATAAACAGCCATCTCCATGTCATAGTAATCGCTGTTTTCCGAGGGCTTTCTGGCATCATATTCCATCTCTTTTTCCAGTGTCTTAAGGCTCTCTCTAGCTTCATCGAGGTCCGCATGTTCCTTCGGGATCTCAAAAGTCGCCAGAACATCGCCTTCCTCGACCTCCTGATAGAGATACACAGGGACATCCGCGATCGTCATTTCACCCGGAGCCTTGACCTTCAGCTCATTACCGGCATGCAGTGTACCCGTTGCGCGTGAGATACTACTCAGTGTCGCACCATAGACCTGCTGCGTGCTGACCTGTGTCAGTGTCATATTCATGATCGTGTTAGAAAAGAACGTCAGGATCCCCATTATGACCAGGAAGATGATCAGCGCCTTGACGATCCACTTTCTGCTCTTTCTCTTTTTATTCTCGTCTGACATAGTCAAAACCTCCTAATAACCTCGAAACCTTATTTGATTCCCGATCGGGAGATACCCTCGACCAGATACTGTTCTCCATAAAGGAAGATCAGAAGCGGCGGCAGCATGAATATGAATGATGCCGCGAATGCGACGCCTACTTCCGAAGCATTGATCTGCGATAGGAATACGGACAGTGGCTGCTTGCCGGAATCCTCGAGAAGGATCAGCGGCTGCTCGACCATGTTCCAGTAGTCTATGAAAAGAAGGATCGCCATCGCGTAGATCGCACTCTTACACATCGGCAGGCAGATCTTCGTGAAGATATTCCATTCATTCGCGCCGTCGAGCTTGGCTGCCTCGATATACGAAGACGGGATCTGCCGCATGTACTTACTTAAGAGGAAAACACTGAACGTGGAGAATACACCCGGAAGTATGATCGCCCACCACGTGTTATAGATGCCCAGCTTATTCGCGATCAGGTAGTTCGGAACGAGCGTGACCTGGAACGGCATGAGCATCAGGATGACGTAGGAAAAGAACAGGACTTCTCTTCTCTTTCTTCTGTATCTGGCAAAGCTGTACGAAGCCAGGCATCCGACCATGATCTGTCCCAGAACGATCGGCACGACCAGTGCCACGGAGTTCCAGAACTTCAGAAGATATGTCGGGCTTAAAAACAGAAGCGTCTTGTACTGTGAGAACGATACCATATCCGGGATCATCTTCAGTTTCGGTGTGGAAGAAAGATAAACTTTCGTCTCCGAAGAAGCGGAAGACAGGCTGTTATACACCGCGCTGTAGTTCGTTTTGATCTCATCGGTGGACATGAAGGAGTCCAGGATCGTAAGTACGATCGGCATAAGTGCGAAAATCGCAACGGCAAATGCCAGGATAAAACCGAGCGTCGTCCAGAATCTTCCGGTCGCGGTCCGGATGCGCATTCTTCTCTTCGCATCCGCACGGCCTTTCTCGTGCATCTTCTCGATTTCTTCATCCGAGAGACGGACGATCTCTACTTCTTTCAGATCACGGATCGAACCGTGATCATGATTTTCTTCTTTTACCTTGGACGGGATAGGATTCAGCGGAGTGATTTCATTTCTTTTCATGGTGTCACTCCTCCGTATCTCTTCCGAGTTTATTCTCAGCGATGAACAGTGCACCGACGATGATGATCATGGCGATACACATGATGATCGCAGCTGCGGTCAGCTTCGCGTTATCCAGATGTGAGAACATGTTATTCATAAAGTTCTGCAGCATATAGAGCGCATCGTATGGATAGTCTCCGGCAAGAAGATATACTTCACGGAAGATCTTAAACGAGTTGATCAGGGACATGATCCCGACGAAGAAGATCGTCGGCCACAGATACGGAAGTTTGATACTGAAGAACCGTCTTACCGCTCCGGCGCCGTCCATCTTGGCAGACTCCAGCTGTTCCTGGGGAACCGCGGAGATCGCAGCGATAAAAAGGACCATGTTATAACCGAGGTTTTTCCACAGGAAAAGAATCAGGATAACCAGTCTCGACCAGTCGGACTTCATCCAGTCGATCTTATCGATTCCGAACCAGCCCATGTAGGTATTCAGTGCTCCGTTGTAGCTGAACATGACCTGCCAGATCAAAACGATGGAAGCAACCGGTACCATCATCGGATTCAGCATAATACTTCTGAATACACTTTTTCCGGGGATCTTAGAGCTCAGGAGCAGTGCCAGAAGCAGCGCCAGAAGAACGGCCAGCGGAACTGCGATTCCTGCAAAGATAAGGGTGTTGATCGACGCGGTACGGAATGCCTGATTATTCCAGACATTGACGTAGTTATCCAAACCAACGAATTCTGTATTAGTTGCACTTCTTTGAAAAGACTGGACCAGGACGATCAGCATCGGTCCGAAAAAGAAAAGCAGCACGCCCAAAAGACTCGGTGTGAGATATCCGGTAAAGACGAACCACTCGCGGATCTTTCTCTTTCTTCTTCCGCGGATCCTTCTTTTTCTCACTTCTTCCGGATTATAATCGTGTGCTGCCATCTTGTTTCCTTTTTTATTTTCTCACGCAGACTTTTTACCCTTTATCATTGTACTATACATTAAAGGATCTGCGACCGTTTTTCTCAATTAAGAGGAGGGGGCGGGAGCGAGGGGGGTGGACCTCGCTCCCGGGTATGAAAGTAAATAGAAGATAGTAAAGGTTCTTCGCTTACATCGTCCGGGAGATCTGTTTCGGAGGTTTCTCTCCCTTTCGACATCTTTATTGTCGCATCGCGGTATGACTTTCATGTGACCTTAAAGTGACAGAATAGTCACCTTGGAGGATTATCGCTCATGCACTTTCGTAGTCGCCTTGTTCTGGATGATCTTACTTACATCCTCCGCGCTTCTCTGGCCTTCATAATATCCGGCCACTTCTTCTTTGATGATGGCCATGATTCCGGGGTCAAAAGAACTGAACGTGGAAACATTCTCGATAATGGAGACAAACTCATCCGCATCTTCCTGCGTCAGTTCATCCATCCGTCCCATCTTACTCAGATCGACACTTTCATCTTCGGTTTTTCCTTCAAACTGTTTGTTCCACTTTTTTGCATACTCGATCTCCGCTTCGTTTCTCCGGTCAAGAGCCGCGCGGTTGACCGGGATCGAATTGAAATCCATCGCATAAGAATACTGCGCGTCTTCACTGAACATAAACCGGATGAAATCCCAGGCCTCTTCGATATGCTTAGACTTTGCCGAGATTCCGAAGGTCATCATCGGAAGCGCACTCATTCCGGAACCATTCGGGGACGGGATACCAAGGAACACCTGTTTCCCCTTCAGGGCTTTTTTTATAGTCGCAATATCCTCCAGACTGTATAATTGTCTTGGCAGGAGCACCAGCATTTTTTCCGCGATACGTTCGAGCGGATCGATATACGCATCTTCCGGATTCATGGCACCATAGAAGCCGGAGTCCGTTTCTACCGCTCCCATAACTCCCGTCATGCTGCTGTCTGTCGGTATAGGCTTGGTATTCGCATACTTCTTAGAGATCTCCAGAAGTTCTCTGAATTCTGCAGTATCGAAGCTTACCGTTCCTTTTTCATAATCGATAAATGAATCGGATGCCACACTAAGCATCTCATCCAGAAGCTGCGTGCTGCTGACGCCATCCTCAAACACCGAGATGTTATCCGGCAGAGACTTGATCACATTTTCAAACTCCTCATAGGTCCATCCGCTTCGGTTTCCTACGATATCACTACTGGAAACATATCCGGAAACATCAAAGCACAGCGGGACCTGATACATTTTTCCCTTGCTTTCAAATGCACGGAAGATATTATCAAAATACTCCTCACGCTTTATACCGTTCGGACCATCAATAAGTGTATTGAGATCCACAAGTACGTTCTCGGAATTAAACTGATTATATATGGAGAAGTTCATCAGAATATCCGGTCCCTCTCCCGCGACCATATCCAGGTAGATCTTATCCGGAATCGCTTCATATTCGCGCATTATTTCATCTTCATTTTCTGATGTGATGTCGGCACCATAACTCTTGATGTAAATGCGTGAAAGGTGCTGCGGATCCAGATTATACTCGATAACATAGTCCCGGAAGTTGGAACGGGAGTCATTGTACATCGTTCCGATCTGGATGATCGATTTTCCGGCATGCGGATTCTTCTCCTGCCGGGTCAGCTGTACGATCGAGAATTCTGACGCACCTTTGGAATCTTCATCATTGTCCCAGAATTCCTCAAAGAGATAGATCTCATCATCGGACCTTATAGACATAGAACGGGATCCCGCTGCTCCTTCATTGTAATCTGTCCAGTTCCAGTCCAGAACCGTTTCTTTTTTTCCGTCGATAGGATTGATAGAGCTGATCCCATCCACATCCAAGATATAACATTTATCGTTTCCCTGGATATATTGCCAGTATGAATTTACGCCCTTGACCGGGTCGCCTTTAAATGATCCATTGGATAGATCGATCTCCTGATAATAGCAGTTGGATACTGCATCCTTGTCATCAAATTTCTCAATAGCAGCATAATATTTACCATCAAAGAAGAAGATCATTCCGGAAAAGCCTTCTACCTCGTCCCGATGGAGCAATTTGCCATCCTTACCCATCAGGGAGACATTTATTCCGGATCCGACCAGATAGTTTCCGTCGTCCGTTCTGAAAATGGATGATTGCCACATCTCCTCAGTATCTTCCAAAAAGATTTCATTTTGGACACTTCCATCTTTGGCGCAATCATATAGTTTTGTCTTCGTGACACACTCGCCCTTTGTATATACCGTCGCAAGTTTCAGATAAGATCCGTCTTTCTGCGGGTAAACTTTCGATATACTCTCCGATTCACCGGCTTCTTCTTTCTTGATCAGATTTCCTTCCAGATCATAGTAAAGAGTTCCGGACTGTGAGAATTCTGATGTGATCTCCATCATTTTCTCGCAGGCATCTTCCGCTTCCCAGTCGAGATCCTGGATCTTCTTTTCCACTTCCGGAGTCATTTTATACTGGATCGAATAAGACACCATGATCGAATCCCCAAGGAAGACCATATTATCCACACTCTGGTAATCCACTACCTTATCCTGATCGACAGGGATAACCACATCGGCTTTTTTCACAGAAAAATACGGGTCATCCTCTTTGACCACAGACTGTCTGACGTTGTTTTTATTATTCTTGTTCTTGCTGCTGTTACATGCAGTTAGCGGCAGGATCATCGACGAAGACAGAATGACTGCCATCGCCCGCCTCGACAACTTACGCATAAACACACCTCCACGAGATTATTACCATGGCTATTGTACGGCGGCGGAACATGAAAAAAATGAAAGATTTGTAAGAAATCCTATCTTCCGTGAACAATTGCGTATGTGCGGTCCTGAACGATGCGGCAGACATCCTCCACACTCTTTTCTCCTCTGAAATAAGGAGCCGCTTCTTCCTCAATGATCTGCAGCACGGAAGGATCCGTGGACATGATCGTGCTGACACTTTCGATCAGCGACTTAAATCCCTTGGCGTCGTCCTGCGAAATACGGACCATCGTCTCCGGGAAAGGGAAAAATGAAAAGAAAGACTCATCGTGTTCAAACTGCTCGATCAGGAACTGGTTGTCGGAGATCGCATCATCGCAGATCCGGTCGAATGCTTTTCTGTGGAGAGGAATCGATCCGAGAGAAGATGTATAGCTGTACTGGGAA
>ONFC01000118.1:6288-12783 GCA_900317035.1 uncultured Eubacteriales bacterium | reverse complement strand
TGGAAATTCCCACCCGCCAATGGAACCAAGGAGACAAGATTGAGGTGACCATGCCCTTCACCAAGCACATCAACTGGGGACCAGACAAGATGGATCTTGCTGCCACAGGCAAGAACGAGACCCGCACGCCCTTCAACCCCGAATGGGTGGGCGCGCTGATGTATGGTCCTCTGGTCATGGCCACTCCCGACGTGAAGGAATGGAAAGATGCCGACTTCACCCTACAGTCAAACCTGAGCGACATCCAGCTCAATGGTGCCAGCATCGACTCCAAATATCATGACAACCTCTTTACCCTTTCTCTGGGTGGCAAACAGTTCCAACCCGACTATTACCAGACGGGCAACTCCACACACTACTTGCGCCTTCATGTAGCTACAGGCGGCAAGCAAAAGGCGAAGAAGGGCATCGACAAGACCAGCCTTGAGCAAGTGCTGCAAGTGGCCAAGGAGCGCATCGATGCACAGAATGCATGGAACGCACTCGCTGTCAAAGTACCGGCTTTCTCGCCCTGGGCACCCAATGGCTATGCACGTCTTCTCACTCAGATGAAATCGGCTCAGCAAGTCATGGAAAAGCCTAACAAGGAACTCACCCAAGAGGCTGTCAACGCGGCAGTGTCGGCACTCAATGTGGCCATCAACACCATGCGCCCGGGCAATTTAGCTGAACCCGAAGACCTGAGCGAACTCCTTCCGCTTCTCACCGAAACGAAGAGCATACGCAACAAGACAACCGAACTGCGCGAAGCCATCGACTATGCCGACATGGTGGTGCAGTACGTCAACGACGGCTCGGGCACACATGACCTCATCGGCAAAGCACTCGCTCGTCTGAAGGAGGCTCGCAAAACGCTCAAACAACAATAATGCAAGGAAACCTCTCGCAGAGGGTACATCGCTTGGACATTAAATCAAAACCATACAAAGCAAAAGTGACTGAATCGCACGGACTCAGTCACTTTTGCTTTGATGAAAGGAAGAAACGAAAAGCGTAGTTATTTCTTATCCTTAGCCGTAGCGTTCTCCTTTTTGCTGACAGGCACATCGGTCATGTCACCCTGAATAAAAATGCGGGTCATCTCTTCCTTGCAATTGGTGAAAACTTGGATGCTCTTCTTGAAACGGCCTGGCATCTTGTGTGAGGCATCGTAGGTGACGGTGATTTCAGCACTTGCACCTGGGGCTATGAAGTCCTTGGGATAATCAGCGACGGTGCATCCGCAGGAAGCGTGAGCCGATGTGATGACAAGCTTGGCATCGCCTACGTTAGTGAACTTGAAAGTGCACTTCTGAATGGGGTCGTCCATAGAGAAAGTGCCTAAGTCGATTGTGGTTTTCTCGAACTTGATTTCGGGGAACTTCTTGGCTTGCATGCCAAGTGCCATCGTAAAAATGGCAAGGAACACAAAGATTTTTGTTTTCATCTGGTTGATGTTTTTATGTTAATCTTATGCAAAAGTACAACAAAATCCGATTAAAACGAACATTCATGCATGAGATTTCATATTTTTTTCGTAATTTTGCACGATTTTTTGTATAATTTAAGATTCGGAAACTAAAAAAACAATCAATAAGATATGAATAAGAATACATTGACTGCGTTTGCGTTGATGGCCTTGGTGATGTTTGGCTTTATGGCTTACGAGAACTATGCCCAGCGCACACGTCAAGCAGAGCAGCAGGTACTTGACTCCATTGCCCGTGTGGAAATGGATGGAGAGACAAAAGTTTTCACCGTTTCAGAGGGATTTGCCGAGATCGGCCAGCACGTGGTCGTCATCGTTTGCAATGCGGCGGAATGGCCGTCGGAAATCGATATAGAACGTGCAAAAAGTGCTCTTGAACGTGCAAAAACAAGATTTAACAGTGTTACAACCACTGAAGAACAGCGGCTTTACGCGCAGCATGCCATGGAAAGAGCCAAAGCACGTATTTCTGTTTCGGAAGAGTGGAGAAAAGCCGAAAAAGGCGGTCATGATTTCTGACCGGTATCCTGATCGTGGATAAAATGCACCTTGAACTCCAGATCTCCCAGTCCGACTAAATCACCTTCCTCGAGATAAGACCTTTCTTCCGGATCGATCCTTTGTCTGTTTCGAAATGTCCCTTTACTGTTCTGCAGAGCTTCGACATAGAAACCATATTCATCGTGTCCAAATACCGCATGTTTTAATGCCAGAGATGAATGATCGATCGAGAGTGCGCAGCAATCCGAGTCGGATCCGACGGTGCAAGTATTTGTCCAGATCGTTAATCTTGTAGCTGGGACACTATTCGATGTGCGGTTATCAATACGGATCAGCTGAACAGGATCCAGATGAAAATCAAAAGAATGATCTTCGTTATGTTCTGCTTTTTCTGACGAGGGAAACAAGATCCTGGTATTACGGTTTTTTCTTCGGCGGTTCTTTTTCTCGGCGAATAGCTTTTTATCTTTCGAGTCGTTTCTAATCCGAATAATAAGCAATATTACAAGAAATACAGTACCAGAGAGAAACAGCAGATCCGGTAAAACTGCGAGGATAGAGCCGGAGAAATGACTCTTTATCTTTGGAGAAAGAGATATATCAGAAACAAGTAATATAGCAAAGCAAATAAGCAGATACCTGAGACGGGAAAAAAGTGTTTCTGAATCATCCCACAATCCTCTGGAGATGTAATGTAATGCGGAGGAATCGTCGTCATTACGGAAACATTCGTAAAGATGATCCATTGCCTTGGTGGATATCCAGTTCTGTTCATAAGCATAGTGCAAAAGATCATCCAGTCCGCTTTCATCTATGCTGGAAAGAAAAGGAGCGCTGTTTAATCGCGAATTTAAAGGAAGATAAACAGCAACCAGTTTCTGTTTCTTTCGGTCATAGAAAAGCTGATCTTCAAGAAAACAGATACCACCGGGATCCATCGCATGATCAACGGATTGGATCAAAGAATAAAGAAAAGAAGAAAGCAGCTGCCTATGATGCTGTTTTACATATGATTTGTCTTTCCCTTTTAATTCAGATAGAGGAATGCATCCGGCAAGATCGATCGATAAAATGTCCTCGTTCTCGTTAAGTTCAGCAGGCAGGAAACAGGGAAGAGAATCTGACTGCAAAAGAGTAAGCGCGTGCAGACAGACCTCATCCTTGCTCTTCAGATGAATCACATAGCGATGCCCTAAAGGACTGTTTTCAAAACAAACAGAAAGATTAGATTCTGTACTCATGTTGTACCCCGGCTGATTGGCTTAGATTTGTCCGATTACTTTACCTTCGTCAAAGACATAGTCCATGACGGATTGTGCATATTGTGTTAAAGCGTGACGGAAAGTCAGCGCAAGTGCGACAAGAATCGCAATAATGATAACCACCTCTACAGTGCCCATTCCCAGGCGCGTTTTAACGAATGAGTGTTTGTTCAGTCTTTTCATAAATACCTCCTAGATCATTTGAAAAGTATTAAGCGCCGGAGTAATGGCAACAAGCAGTACAGATACAAAATCCATCATCATCGGGAGAATCATTGTGAATGCGACGCGCTCGCGCTTCTTGCGCGATGCATTCCGGCAGAGAGCCCAGCAGGAAGAAGATTGTAGCCGCAGCAAACCAAGAACTTCGCTGCCACCGGACCTCTCGTATCTTGCTGCAAGAAGAAGTGCGGACTGTGCCTCGGGGATGCTGATGCGATGAGAAAAAGATTCCAGTGCATCCGCTGCACTAACGCCGCCTTCTATAGCATGAAGAACATGATTTAATTCCTGACTAAGACAGCTCTGCTCGGCGAAGGCATATCCGCATGTCTGCAATGCTTTTGGAAGAAGGATCCCGGATTCGAGAAGCGTGGATAGCATAGAGATAAAAATCGGAAGATCTTCCATCAGGATAAGTCTCCGTTTGTTAACGACAGATTGCTGGTCAACATGGAGAAAAACAAGAATGATCATGTCCAGAAAAAGAACGAGAATTATGGGGATCCCGAGCTCGATACATATAATGAGAAATACAAAAGTACAAAGGATCAGCTGCACGATTGTTTTGTAGAGAAAAGCGTCAAAAGTTTCCTGTGAAGAAAATGATATTTCATTACACCATTCAAGTACTCTGGTGGTATATGTGGATGGAAGAGATAAAGCAAGTTTCCGAATCGGGTTTTTCCATTTTGCGGGAACTCGCTGCTGTATTTTACGGAATGAAAATCTGTTTTTTGATGGCTTTTCTCCGATGATCGAAAACAGAAATGTACATGAGAATATCGCTATAGCAAATGCGACTGCCATGAGGATCTTCCCGAGGCCGGAACTCTGTGCCTGGGAAAGATAATCTCCGCTGGTGACCGATAACATATATGTGATACCAAACGGCATTAGCAGAAGCAGAAAAGCCTCCGTATTTTTTCCTGCATTATTTGCTTCCACTTCGGATGCGACAGCATGGAGTTCAGATAACATCTGGCAGCTGCTGCGAAGGATGGTGATGATCTGGTTGCCAACTGTTTTTTGGAGCGATAGAGCATGAAGTATTGGCAGCGTTTCATAATAGTCCAGTTTATGGCAAAAACGGGTCATACATTTGTCGAGTGGTTCATGCGCCTGAAGCTGGTGTTCGACATCTTTCAGTGCCCCGGCAAAAGCGGCATGTTTTCCAAACGCTTTTTCGATATCCACGCGTGCACAAAGAAAAGCGCGCTCGATCGAATAGCCATCAGATACAGAAGTACATAGTGATTGCATCAGAACTTTGTTTTGGGCACGAAGGGTAGCAGTTCTTTTTCCATATAAAATGCGTACGCAGGAAACAAATGGCAGTACACCAAGAGGAAAAGAAAGAAAAAGCCGTAATCTGTCTTCCGGAAGAAATGCACTTGATAGTAAAAAGACGATTGCTATACATAGCGGAAGCAGTGGCAGACACTTTATCATAAACAACTGATATGTGCGTCGGCTGAGGTTCCTGATCTCTGTCGTATCGTTCGTAAGAAAACGTGATGAAATGAATTCTTTCTTATCTAGAAATTTAGATTTTAACAAGGCCTGATCCCTCCTTATAGCTAAAGATGGTTTCTGTTTGAAAACGGTTCTCCTGTATTGGACGCACCTCTACGATCTCATCGATAAACCGGCGGCCGTCTCTGCCTCGGGTGATGTGTACAAGGATGTCTACACCCATGGCGATCTGACGGATGACAGCATCATAAGGAAGTGTGGATCCGGACATGACCATAGTGACAAGCCGGTCCAGCATCTCACAACAGGAATTCGCATGTCCGGTACATAAGGATCCCGGATGACCGGTGTGCAGTGCATGCAGCATATCCGCCGCCTCGCTTCCTCTTACTTCACCGACTACGATCCTGTCAGGGCGCATTCTTAAAGCGGTACGGATGAGCTGTCCGATATCGACACCGCCGTGACCGTCCGGCCCCGGAAGACGCGACTCCAGACGGACAAGATTGGTGATTCCCTGAAGGGAAAGTTCTGCGGAATCTTCGATCGTAACGACGCGTTCCGTTTTTGGAATAAAAGACGAAAGAACATTCAGAAAAGTTGTCTTGCCGGAACCTGTACCGCCACAAAGAAAAATCGTCTTTTTGCTTATTACGGAGTGTGACAGATAAAGCGCAGCTTCTTTTGTGATAAAACCGCTGCTTATCAGCGAATGAATATCCGGGTGGATTCCTGTGAATTTACGTATCGTAAAGATCGGACCATCCGGTGCGATCGGAGGAAGAACCGCATTTGCACGGGAACCATCCGGCAGACGGAGATCAGCGATAGGGAATGCTTCATTCAAGGGGCGGTTTGCCGATGAGAAGAAGTGAAGGATAAGCTGTTCCAGATTCTCCTTGCTTTCAAACCGAAGTTCGGATGGATATAGTCTTCCTGCTTTTTCGAAAAAGATGGTATCCGGGCCGTTTACCATGATCTCGGTGATCGAAGGATCATCCATGAGTTCCTGAAGGATATCCAGCCTCCGCATCCGGTTAAAAAGTGTGGTAGCTATATGGCGCTTATCTTCTAGTGAAAGATGGGAGCAGAGCTGGGACTGGTTAATGATATCTGCGATGATCTCACGAAATGACTGATCATCCACTTCGTCATACGAATGCAGCGCCTGAAGGATCAATGTGGTGAGTTCGGATAAAGATACATCTTTTTTCTCGGTCCGTTTTTCTTTCGTTTTCATCTGACATACTGCAAGATGCAGTTCCTCCTTTGATGTGATAATCACTAACGTGTTTTGGATAAGGAAAACGGATAATCTATATGTAATGATCCGTTATGTGCTTTCTGAAGAAGATCTATTTCATTACAGAGCATATAATCTTTCTCGATGTGAAGCGGAGTCAGGATCTCCAAGTGATGAAGATTCCTGCATAGTGTCCGCATTCTTGTAAAACTCAGACCGTCTCCGACCACCAGAAGCAGAGAAGGTTCCGGTATCGAAGCGAGGTAACGGACGGTCTTGGAAAACAAAAGCAGGATCGTACGTGAATGACATGTAATGAGATCATC
>ONFC01000118.1:0-6203 GCA_900317035.1 uncultured Eubacteriales bacterium | reverse complement strand
TCCAGATAGGAAGGGATCTGAGCGTGATGGAATCTTCCTGCCTTTAAGCGCTGGAGAAGAGCGGATATGCCTCCACTCCGGTCTGCTGTTTCCAGCTCCCACGATGGAGGGTCCGGCGGCATTAATATACCGGGCATGATATCCAGACGGATGATATGGGCAAAGTCGTGCCGCGCACGCTCGATCTGACGCAGGACATGCGCCTCCCTTTCCTTAGGGGAAATGAAGGAAAGGGTGAGGCATGTCTGTACAGAAGAATCCACCGGTTTCGGGATCCTTCCCAGACCAGCGAGAGTCTCAACTTCATGTGCGATCATCAGTACATCTTTCGGGGGAAAAGGTTTGGTAGTTTTTAGCAGGGGGACCAAAGTTGGGGTGTGCTGCGGATCACAATGCTGAAGAACATCTTTCTCGGAGATCTCAAGCTGGTTGTAAAGAACAAAATCACTATCAAGCAACAGTTCCCGATGCGCAAACAGGACCTCTTTGGAAACGGGGAAAGCCATAAAGTCAGGAACATGTTTTTTCAGCCGCGAAATAAGAAGAGAAGTGAAAAGAATATCCGCATCTATGATAGCGATCGTTCGTGTCATTTTCTTCCAACCTCCTTTGTTGTGAAGTGAGACCATTAAAGCAGAAAAAACCGCCGGCGGACTCGACAAAAAACGACAAAAACTACCAGCGTTACTACTTTTTCCGCTGTGAGCCCCATGAAATCTGAAAAAGAAAATTTCCGAAGTTTTTTGCGAAAAAAATTCTTGCATTGGGATATGCACAGTGGTATTATCAGAGCGCAAACAGAATAAAAAGCATCTCTTATCAAGAGTGACGGAGGGATCTGGCCCTATGAAGTCCGGCAACCGCGGAGAGCAGCGGTGCCAAATCCAGCAGGTGTGACCTGAAAGATGAGGATAGATAAAGATATACACTGGCCTTTCCTCTGAAATCGATCGGGAAAGGTTTTTTATTTGTAAGGAGGAGTTACTTATGGACAGAAACAGACAGGGAAAATGGCTTTTTACATCAGAGTCGGTGACGGAAGGTCATCCGGATAAGATCTGTGACCAGATCTCGGATGCAGTACTGGACGCGATCCTTACTGATGACCCGAAGGCAAGAGTTGCCTGTGAGACAACATGTACGACAGGTATGGTTTTCGTAATGGGTGAGATCACGACAAGTGCTTATGTGGATATTCCTTCGATCGTTCGTGAAACCGTTAAGGAGATCGGATATGACGGAAGTGATTCCGGATTTGACTATAAGACATGCGCGATCCTGACATCTATTGATGAGCAGTCTCCGGATATTGCTCAGGGTGTTAACTGTTCCCTGGAAAAAAGAGAGCATACTGACGAAAGTGAACTGGATACCGGTGCCGGTGACCAGGGTATGATGTTCGGCTATGCAAATAACGATACCGAAGAACTTATGCCGCTTCCGATCTCTCTGGCACATAAGCTTACCCGCCGTCTGACACAGGTCAGAAAAGAAGGCCTTGTTGATTTCCTCCGTCCGGATGGAAAGAGCCAGGTTACGATCGAGTATGACGGAAGAACTCCGAAGCGTATCGAAGCAGTCGTTATTTCCACACAGCATAAGGCAGAAGTTTCTCAGGAAGAACTCGCTGAGAAGGTAAAAGAACTGGTTATCTATCCGGTACTTCCGAAGGAATTCGTAGATGAAAACACAAAGATCTTCATCAATCCGACCGGACGTTTCGTTATCGGCGGTCCTCAGGGAGACAGCGGTCTTACAGGAAGAAAGATCATCGTAGATACTTACGGCGGATATGCACGTCACGGCGGCGGAGCATTCTCCGGTAAAGATCCGACGAAGGTTGACCGTTCTGCCGCATATGCAGCCCGTTATATTGCAAAGAACATCGTAGCGGCAGGACTTGCTGATGAGTGCGAGATCCAGTTTGCTTATGCGATCGGTGTTGCCCGTCCGGTATCTGTTATGGTAGATACTTTCGGTTCCGGAAAACTCCCGGATGAGAAGATCACAGAGATCGTAAACGAAGTCTTTGATCTCCGCCCGGCAGCGATCATCCGTGATCTTGATCTGCGCCGTCCGATCTATAAGGCAACAGCTGCATACGGCCATTTCGGACGTAACGATGCTGGATTCCCGTGGGAAAAGACGGATAAGGTCGAGATCCTCAAGCAGAAGGCCGGTATCTGATCAAAACATAATCAAGTCTGGAGCACTATATGGATGGGATGTGTCTGGATCATTTTGTCACGAATGAACTGATGCGTTCATTCGACCGTATTCTCGAAAAAAACGGGCATACGTATCTTCCGATGTCGATCTGGAAACAGGAGGCAGCGGCGATCCTTCGTGCGGCCGCAAAAGACTGTGATTTTGAGACCCCCTGCCATTTCTGCAGCTATAAGGACACTCCTGCCTGTAATGAATACCGGAAGACGTTTATTCAGGGAATCGTTCCCAACTGGTTTCAGGAGCAGATGGATGCGGAAAAGCTGGCACTCTGCTACTGGGATGCGGAAAAGTCCAAACTGCATTTTTATAAGAAATTCGAGCGCGCGATTCAGTCCGGAAAAGATGTCTGGGTGGCAGATGACCGTGCAATCCGCGCGGAGGCGGCGATCGCGCATCGCGCGCGGTGCGGAGGAAAAGAACGCAAGGTCGATGAAGAGTGCCTGGCCCGGGTGCTGAAATGGTCACAGATCGGGGAGAAGTTTAAACTTTCTCCGGAACAGGAAAAGGTAGTCACATCTGCACTAAAGAAACACTTTGTGATTGTGGATGGCGGACCGGGAACCGGGAAGACCACGATACTTCGTGTGATCTACCAGTATTACCTCAACATCTTCCCGGACCTGGTCTTCTGCTGTGCACCGACAGGAAAAGCTGCTAAACGGATGTCGGATCTGACCCATTCTCCGGCGCAGACGCTGCACCGTCTTCTGGGTGCTACTTATGATGAGGATAGTGACGAGTCCTATTTCTTTTTCACGAAGGATAATCATCATCCGGGAAAAGTCTTTCTCATCGATGAGGCCAGCATGATCGATGCCGTGATCTTCTCGTCTTTTCTGGAGGCGGTAGATGATGACGCTATCATCATTCTGGTGGGAGATTCCCATCAGCTTCCGTCTGTCGGGGCCGGCCGTGTGCTGGCAGATCTGATCCGTTCTCAGAAGGTTACGGTCTGTACGCTGGTCGAAAACTTCCGGCAGCTTCATGACAGCATGATCGTTAAAAACGCATCGCTGATTCTTCACGGACAGCCAATGGAATTTCCGGAAGAAAGCAGTGATATACATTTCATCTCTGCACGTCCGAAGGAAATGATGGACCGGATCTCCGAGTGGTATAAGGAGAACGACCCGGATGGTCATGTGGATTCCTGGCGGGAAATGGCTATTCTATGTCCTAGAAGAAGCGGTCCTATCAGTACGGATTCCATCAATGACATGATGCAGAAATTAAATGCCGGAAGAAAAGGTATACGTCCAACAGCGATCAAGATCAGTGAAGGAAATGTGCGGTACTTTTCGAAAGAGGACCGGGTGATCCAGATCCGGAACGACTATAAACTGATATGCCGGGAAGCGGATGGATCCGAAGGAGAAGGTGTTTTTAACGGGGACATCGGATATGTCCGGGACATCTCCGGTCTTTCCGAATTCCCGCTGGATATTCTTTTCGACGATGGAAGAAGAGCAACCTATCCGACCGACCGGGTAAATGATCTGGAACTGGCCTATGCCCTGACGGTTCATAAATCACAGGGCGGAGAATGGAAGAAAGTGCTACTCGTACTGCCTCCTGAAAGGAGCCCGATCTTTAACCGGAATCTCCTTTATACCGCGGTAACGAGAGCGAAAGAAGAACTCTGGATCTTAGGAGACCGGCAAACGATCGATTATATGATCCGTTCGCAATACTCAGAAACCAGGATGACGGCCTTGAAAGAGTTCCTTTCCTGAAAAAGGATGTATCCCTGATTTCTCCTTTGGAAAAATAAAAGAGGACCGATATGAGAAGAAGTGTGATTAAAGAAGACCTTCTGGCATCAGTTCATTTTCTCTTCCCGAGCGTCTGTATGATCTGCGGACGTGTCCTCGTCGAGGGGAAAAACTGCGGGGAAAAGATGCTGGAGCTTCAGATCTGTTCCTCATGTCTTTCCGCCTTTCCGGTGCGGCCTTCATCGGAGCGGTGGTTCCCCTGTCTTTCGGATCCGTATGAAGGAGATCCCATTCCTGACCTGCCGGTGTGGGCGCTGTTTCACTATGAGGCGCCGGTCACTACTCTGCTCCGGCGGATGAAATTTCATTCGAAAAAGTATTGCGGAGTGATGATCGGAGAATTAATGGGGATGGAATTTCCTTCGGACATGCCTTTTCAATGGGATGCGGTGATCCCGCTTCCTCTTTCCGGGAAAAGAATGGAACAGCGAGGATTTAATCAGGCGGAAGTGCTGGCAAAAGGGCTTTCCGAGCACCTCGGAGTACATCTGTGTAACAATGTTATACGGAAGATTAGACACACAAAACAGCAAAGCAGATTCACAGAACCGTCACACCGGGCGGAAAATGTGAAAGGTGCTTTTGCCGTGGATGAAAACTGGGACATCACCGGGTGGAATATCCTTCTGGTGGACGATATTCTGACGACGGGAGCGACGATGCATGAAGCGGCGAAGATCCTGATCGAAAACGGGGCGTCCCGGGTCATCGGAGCAGTCGCTGCCACACATCGCGAAAACATAGAAAACTGATACAGTTCAGCATTAGAATTGTTACACTTTGGTAATGGCTTTTTTCTTCCCTTTTTGTAGATATACTGTTATAATAAAGACAACCTAAAGCTGATGCTCATGTTTTTGAACCTTCATGACATAATCGGGAATCCGCAGTCGGAGCAGAGACGATCAAGCCTTACCGCTTCTTTAGGGAAGCGCTCCCGAGAGGAAGATCTTAGACTGCCGCAGGATACCCACCTGGCGATCGCTAGGTGTCAAAAGTGGGCGCGGGTTTAGGCTTTTATTATTGCTTGAAACAGGAAGTAACATGGGGCTTTGGAAAGATGCGAAACAGATGGCCAAACGCGACCCTGCTGCGAGGGGCGTGGTTTCGGCTATTCTTCTATATCCCGGATTTCATGCACTGATATTTCACCGCGCAAGTCATATTCTTATAAGATCCGCTTAAATTTGAGATCCGTCGTCTTGCCCACCACGAGGAAGCGCTGGAGGAAGCGATTAAATGCCAGCATCCGGATATGGAACTCCCGGAAAAGGCGGAAGACGTTTTGATAGAGGAGAATGAAAATGAAGATATTTAACACGATGACCAGGACAAAGGAAGAGTTTGTCCCGATGGAAGAGGGCAAGGTCAAGATGTACGCCTGCGGACCGACGGTCTATAACTACTTCCATCTGGGAAATGCCCGTCCTTTCGTTACATTTGATACGCTGCGCCGTTATCTGGAGTACAGAGGATATGATGTTACTTTCATCTGGGAAATGCCCGTCCTTTCGTTACATTTGATACGCTGCGCCGTTATCTGGAGTACAGAGGATATGATGTTACTTTCTGCCAGAATTTTACGGATATTGACGATAAGATGATCAACAAGGCGAACGAAGAAGGTACCACGGTCAAAGAGATCGCGGACCGCTACATCGCCGAGTACTACAAGGATGCGGATGCGCTCGGGATCCTTCGTCCGACGTATCAGCCGAGAGCAACAGAGACCATGGATGAGATCATCTCCCTGATCACCGACCTGATGGATAAAGGGTATGCGTATGTTATCGAGGGTGACGGCGTGTACTACGATGTGCCGAAGTTCAAGGAGTATGGTAAGCTCTCGCACTATAATCTCGAGGATCTTCAGGCCGGCGGCGGTGAGCGCGGTGCTTCCTATGAAGGGAAGAAGAATCCTGCGGATTTTGCACTGTGGAAGTTTAAAAAAGAAGGCGAGCCGTTCTGGGATTCTCCGTGGGGTGAAGGACGTCCGGGCTGGCATATCGAGTGCTCGGCCATGAACAGGAAATACCTCGGAAAGACCATCGATATCCATGGAGGAGGACAGGACCTGATCTTCCCGCACCATGAGAATGAGATCGCGCAGAGCGAGGCGGCAAACGGCTGCACGTTTGCCCGCTACTGGATGCACAATGCATTTGTAAATGTCGATAACGAGAAGATGAGTAAGTCTCTCGG
>ONFC01000069.1 GCA_900317035.1 uncultured Eubacteriales bacterium | reverse complement strand
GATATCGAGTTCTCTCTGGCAAATAACGGTATCATTGGTTTTGAAACCGCATTTGCAGTAGGTTATACTTATCTGGTAAAAACCGGTCTGATCTCTCTTACGGATATGATCAAGACAATGACGGTAAATCCTTCTTCCATCCTTAAACTTGGAAGAGGTACTCTGGATAAGGGAATGCCGGCAGATGTTATGCTCGCTGATCTAAATGAAACCTTTATATATACTAAAGAGGAGATCCTGAGCAAGTCTGCGAATTCACCTTATATCGGAGATGAACTGACAGGCCGGGTTAAACTTACGATCGCAGGAGGAAAGATCACATATGACGAACTTCGCTGATAGGCTTACGAAGAAAATTGAAGAATGTAACAACCCGACAGTTATGGGACTGGATCCGAAACTGGAGTATCTCCCGTCCGACATGCTGAATGAATGGCTGAATGAAGCGAAAGAACATGAGAAGAAGAGCGGTCAGCCTGCGAATATGCAGATGGCGACCGGTATGGCGATCTTCGATTATAACCGTCTGCTGATCGATGCGGTCTATGACATCATCCCGGCGATTAAGCCACAGTTTGCCTACTATGAGATGTACGGTATTCACGGTATCATGGCACTTCGAAAGACGATCCAGTATGCACATGATAAAGGCATGCTCGTTATTGGTGATGCGAAGAGAAATGATATTGGAACTACAGCTACAGCATATGCAAATGCCATCATCGGTGAAACAAAGATCATCAATGATACGACAGCCGCAATGTTCGACTGCGACTGCATCACCGTAAACGGATATCTCGGAATCGACGGAATCAAGCCTTTCATGGATGTTGCAAAAGAAAAAGGCAAAGGCCTTTATGTTCTGGTAAGAACATCCAATCCTTCTGCCGGAGATCTTCAGGATCTGAAGCTTGAAGATGGCAGACAGGTATTTGAAGCAATGGCGGAAAATGTTGAGAAATGGGGACAGGATCTGATCGGTGAGAGCGGATTCTCCTCCGTCGGTGCCGTAGTAGGCGCAACATGGCCGGAGCAGGCTGTAAAGGCACGAAAGATCATGCCGCATGCATTGATCCTTGTTCCTGGCTATGGTGCTCAGGGCGGTTCCGGAAAAGATGCGGTCGCTTCTTTCGTAAATGGTAAGGGTGGTATCGTAAATGCTTCCAGAAGCCTGATGTGTGCCTGGAAGAAGAGAGAAGATATCGAGCCGATGGAACTGACACAGATGCACGGTCCTTCCGGTGCTCCGCTACTTGGTTTCCAGAAAGCAACGAGAGAAGAAGCGCTTCGTATGCGTGACGATCTTAATAGTGCGATCACAGCTTGTCTTGAAGCTTGAATCATATGCTGTGAGGAAAAGAAATGAAACGCTGTGAGGAAAAGAAATGAAACAAGAGTACAGTATAAAACTGATTAAGAAAGAACTGCTCGGCGAGACCTGTGCTGTTCTGACTTTTGCTTGTCCGGAGATTGCAGAAACTGCGAAACCGGGCCAGTTCGTAAATCTGTCCTGCGCTTATTTTCTGAAGAGACCTTTCGGAATCATGTCAGTTGATAGAGAGTCAAAGACATTCAGCGTTGGTGTACGTAAAGTCGGAAAAGGAACAGAAAAGATCATCGCTGCCAATGAGGGAGAGACGTTCACTGTCCTCGGGCCACTTGGAAACGGTTTCTGCTTTGATGGTGTAAAGAAACTTCTACTTGTAGGCGGCGGTACGGGTATTTTCCCGATTTATTTTGCTGCTAAGTATGCCGGAGAGAACAAGATCCCCTGTCAGGTCATTAACGGCTACCGCTGTAAGAACGACTCTTTTCTGTATGATCAATTCTCCTGCACGTGTAGTGATTTCCATGTAACTACGGATGCCGGAGATCTTGGAATAAAAGGAAATGTCATGGCATATCTGGAGACAATGCAGGAAGAGGATCTTGCCGATACAACTGTCATGGTCGTCGGCCCGGGCATTATGATGAGAAAAGTCTCTGAATGGGCGCAGTCCAAAGGATTAACATGTTATGTCTCTCTTGAACAGAGAATGGCCTGCGGTATAGGAGCCTGCCTTGTCTGTGTATGTAAGATCAAAGCAGAACAGGAAGGTAAGGAATTCGTACATAAGAGATGCTGCAAAGACGGTCCTGTCTTTAAGGCAGAGGAGGTGATCTGGTGAGTATTTCCGTAAAAGTTGGTAATGTATCACTTAAAAACCCGATCATTCTCGCTTCCGGTACCTGCGGATTCGGCCGTGAACTGGCAGAGTATATGGATCTTAGTAAGCTTGGTGCTCTTTCCTCCAAAGGATTGACTCTTCTTCCGAGAGATGGCAATCAGGGTGTGCGTGTAGCTGAGACACCGAGTGGCATGCTGAACTGCGTAGGTCTTCAGAATCCTGGTGTAGATGCTTTTCTGTCCACTGAGCTCGACTACATGGTTGAAAGCGGAGCCGGAGTTGTCGTTAATGTTGCCGGTCATTCGAATGAGGATTACATCTCAATGGTGGAGAAACTGGATCCTTATAAGGATAAGATCGATGCTCTGGAACTGAATTTTTCCTGCCCGAATGTAAAGGAAGGCTGTATGGTGATCGGTTCGTCTCCGAAAGCAATCGAAGCTCTTGTATCCGATCTTAGAAAGCGCACGGATCTTCCGCTCTGGGTCAAACTGACACCGAATGTAACGTCCATCGCGGAAACTGCTAAAGGTGCAGAAGCGGGTGGTGCTGATGCAATTGTTGCTATTAACACGATGCTGGGAATGGCGATCGATATTAGAACGAGAAGACCGCTTCTACATAATAATACCGGCGGACTTTCCGGCCCTTGCGTAAAGCCGGTGGCTCTTCGGATGGTTCACGATATCTACGATGCGGTCAAGATCCCGGTCGTCGGATGCGGCGGTATTTCCACGTATGAAGATGTGCTCGAATTCATGATCGCAGGCGCATCCGCTGTGGAAATAGGAACGATCACACTTGTACATCCGTCCCGTCCTACCGAGATCGTCGATGAACTGGAAAAATACTGTCAACAGAATCAAATAGAGGAACTGTCATCTCTTACAGGCACTCTTGAGTTGTGGAGGTAAATACATGAAAACTATTGCAGATTATCTTTTTGAGACCAATGCCGTCCGTGTCAGCGATCCGGAAAAGCCGTTCTGGTATGCATCCGGAACACTTGGACCTTTTTATGTAAACACACATTTTCTTATCGAATCCGAAGAAAAAGCAAATGAACTTCTTGCTCTGATCGAGGAAGCAGCTGCCGGCGACCGTACGGATTTTCTTTCAACGATCCTCGAGTTTGTAAAGAAGCAGTATGAGACTTCCGAATCATATAAGGAGGTCATCGATCTTATCGTCTCTAAGGCAAAAGAACTCGATTTTGATATCATTTCCGGCGGTGAGCGCCGTGACTATTTCTTCTCGCTGATGCCAGCTTATCTGCTTGGAAAGCCGCATCTGTCAATCTTTAAGGATGGAGAGACATACTTCTCTGAGAATGTAGAGGAAAAGGCCGTAAAAGTTGGAGAGGGCGATCTTGCCGGTAAAGTTTCCCTTCATATCGCCGACCTGATTACAGAAGCTTCGTCTTACACAAATGCATGGATCCCGTCGATCCGTGGCGTCGGTGCGGAAATCAAAGATACGATCGCTGTTATTGACCGTCTGCAGGGCGGCGAGGCGAATCTCGCAAAGGAAGGCGTAAACATGTACACCTTCGCCAAGATCGAGCTTTCTCTCTTTGATGAAGGTGTAGAGAAGGGTATCCTTACGCAGGCTCAGCGCGACATGGTTGCGCACTTTATGGAAAACCCGATCGATTACATGAAAGCTTTCCTTAAAGCTCACCCGGATTTCATTGATGAGCAGATCGCTCTCGGCGGCAAGCCGAAGCAGCGTGCGGAGATGGCGATCTCCCGCGGTTACGTACCGGGAAGAAGCTGAAATCGTGCCGTCTTCTTCGAAAAGCACTACCAGAGAATACATCACGTCCGTTCATCGGCTGTCTGTACTGATCACCTACGGCAAACGCCGCAGATTAAAGATCACACTGGATGACGATGGGCGGGTGTGTGCTTTTGCGCCGAAATATATGACGCTTAAGGATATCGACAGATTTATCGAGGATAATTACAGCTGGATCGAAAAACACCGTGCCAAACTTGCCGGCAGAGTAAAGCTGTCTCCTATAGATCCGGTGGAGCAGAGAAGAAAAGCAAGGATCATAAAAGCCAGGGCAAGTGCTTTTCTCGCGGTATATGACGGTAAAAAACCGGTGCGGATCACCGTCCGGAATATGACGTCCCGATGGGGATCCTGCTCCGCAAATGGAAATATCTCACTGAATGTCTATCTCCTGGATGTCGAGCCGGAGCTGTTTGACTATGTTCTGATCCATGAACTGTCGCATCTTTATCATATGAACCACTCTGCCGCATTCTGGGAACAGGTATCAAAATATTGTCCTGACTATAAGAAATGCCGCGCCAGACTTCGCCAATATCAGATCCCTAAGAAATAATGTTTATAATATTTTAACAAACGTCTCATTGTCTATTGAATTCTTCCATAAGCTCCAATGCTAGAATGAAAACATAATCATTGGATCGAAAAGCTCGGAAGGGAGGAAGATTCATGAAAAGTAAAAGACAAAAGATAAAACGCGCACTCGCTTTCATAGTATCAGCAACTATGATCATCGGACTTTGCGGGTGTGGCAAATCAGAAAAGAAAGATACTGAAATCACAACAAATCCATCTATTAGTGAAGAAACATCCTCTGCGACAACAGAGCCGAAACTTCCGGATAAACAAGAAGCGCTAAAGGATGCACCGGAAGCATATCTGGATGCAATTCTGGTCCAGATCAATCCGTCTTTTATGCTTTTTGTGAACGAAAGAGGTGAAGTCGTTCGAAGCAAGGCGATGAACGAAGATGCTAAAAGTATGCTCGACCATGTCGCGCTTGATGGACGAAATGTAAAAGATGCTCTTACCGATATTGTTAGATCAAGCATTGATGATGGATTTTTGAAGCCAGGCGGAACGGTAAATATCTCGATGATAGAGACCTTCCGTACAGAGTCTGATGCAAAACAGAATCTGAACGACCTTGAGAACGTCGTTGTTGATATCGGCCGGGAGAAAAATACGGACATTAAACCGGCAACTAAGATTGCTGAAGATGCACAGTTTGCTCAAGAGGATCCTCAGCCCGGACCGAACCCGGATCCTCAGAACCCGGATCCCCGGCAGGACCCGCAGGATCCTCCACCGGATCCAAATCAGGATCCGAACACACCACCGTCCGAACAGAATCCGGGACCTGATCCAAATGATGATCCTAATCGGCCGGAAGGGCGTGATGATCATGATCATAATGAAGATGACGGCAGAAACGGCGGTTCCGGCGGAGAAAAGAGAGAAGGCTGTCCGGTATGCCAGGGAAGCGGCGTCTGCACCCGATGCCATAAAACCGGATATACAGAATGCGGCGCTTGCCACGGCTCCGGTAAGGCAGATTGCCATCTGTGTAATAAAGGGTATGATTCTAACCCTTGTCCATGCGGCGGTGACGGGAAATGCTACAGATGTCAGGGCACCGGTGAATTCGAAGGAAAGACATGTGATGTGTGCGCCGGCAATGGTAAGTGTAAAGAATGCGGAGGCGTCGGAAAAAGACCGTGCAAGAATTGCGGTGCTACCGGTATTGTAGATTGCAATGAGTGCCATGGTTCCGGAAAAGAAGAGTGCCAGGGCTGCCATGGAACACTAAAATGTGAGGCTTGCGGCGGTTCAGGATTTAATCCGCACAAGTAGACGTAACAGCTGTTACATCGGCTCGGAAATATCCTTAAATAGTTGTATTAAAAAGCACAATTCGATATACTTGAATTGTTGGTTAATCAAAGAAATTTACCAATATTTCAGGAAACTCGAGGAAAGCTTTTATGAAGAATATTCCGCTTTATGATGTACGACATATTGAAGATCTCCGTGACATGCTCAAGCAGAGTACTGAGCTGTATGGAGATCTTCCTCTGTTTTATTACAAAAAAGTAAGAGGCGGAGACTACGAATACCACACTTTTAACGAATATAACAAAGCTGTTCAGGCGATGGGGACCGGTCTTTCCCATCTTTGTGGCCTTGGTTCCCGTATCGCGATCCTGGCGGAGACAAGATATGAGTGGTATATCTCTTATCTTGCAACGACCAATGGTACAGGCATCGTCGTTCCTCTCGATAAGGAATTACCTGCAGATGAGGTAGCGAGCTGCCTGAACCGCGCGGAAGTGAACTGTATCATTTATTCATCATCCAAGCAGAAAGTCTTAGATGATATCAAGGATCAGATCCCTGGCGTGAAATACTTTGTTAGCATGGATAAAACCGATAAAGAAGGTGTCGAGTATTTCTATGACATCCTGAACAATGGTCAGGAACTACTGGATTCCGGTGATCGTCTTTTCCTTGATGCACCACTGGATAGGGAAGCAATGACAGTCCTGCTTTTTACGAGCGGAACTACTGCACAGAGCAAGGCGGTAATGCTTTCTCAAAAGAATATCTGTAAAAATCTCGAAGGTATGTGTTCGATGTGTTATATCGACCAGAATGACATGTTCCTGTCGGTTCTTCCATTACATCATACGTATGAGTGTACCTGCGGATTCCTCTGTCAGGTATACCGTGGCTCCCATATCGCGATCTGTGAAGGACTCCGCTATATTGTCCCCAATATGCAACAGTCGAAGGTCTCCATTATCCTTGTTGTGCCGCTTATGCTGGAAAAGTTTCATAAGAGCATCATGTCAAAAGCTAAAGCGACAAAGAAAATGGCCAGAAAGTTCGAATTCGGAAGAAAACTCTGTAAATTCCTGCTTTTCTTCGGCATCGACAAGCGTAAGAAGATCTTTAAGGCGGTCCACGAGACATTTGGCGGGAATCTCCGCCTAATCATCTGCGGTGGAGCTGCGATCGATCCACAGATCATTCAGGACATGCAGGATATGGGCTTTGGATGCATTCAGGGATATGGTCTTACAGAGTGTGCTCCGATCCTGGCACTTAATCGTGACTGTGACTATAACAATCGTGCTGCCGGCCTGCCGCTTCCCGATGTTGATGTACAGGTCATCGATAAGGATGAGAACGGTATCGGTGAATTTATCGCAAAAGGCGATAATGTCATGATGGGATATTATAAGAACGAAGAAGCTACCAAAGAGGCGCTCGATGAGAATGGATATTATCATACCGGCGATCTCGGTTTCATCGATAAAGATGGTTTCTGCATCATTACCGGAAGAAAGAAGAATGTCATCATCGCTAAGAACGGAAAGAATGTCTTCCCGGAAGAAATCGAGTCGATGCTGTGCTCGTCTGATTATATCGAAGAGTGCCTTGTTTCCGGAGAAGAGGAAAATGATGATGTTATCATTACTGCTACGATCTTCCCTTGTATGGAAGAAGTGAAGAAACTTCTCGGTGAAAACCCGGATGACGATGCGATTCAAAATCTTCTGGAAGAGGAAGTATCTAAGGTAAATAAAAATCTCGTAAACTATAAGCATATAAAGCGTGTAGTACGTCGTGATACTGAATTCGATAAGACGACAAGCAAGAAGATCAGAAGACAGTATAAAAAGTAATTTCAGAAGAAGTAGGAGGCATTTTCTTAATGCTGAGCAAATCAAGTATCGAAAGGATCCTTTCCGCTGCGTTATCCAAAGGCGGGGATTTTTCCGAGGTGTATATCGAGCGTAGTAAAATATCCTCGGTCTCGCTCCTCAATGGAATCGTGGAAGGTGCCGGTGCAAGCCTGGATATGGGAATCGGTATCCGTATCCTGGAAGGCGATAAGTGTGTATATGTTTATTCCAATGATATTTATCACGAAGATAAACTGATACAGATGGCTAAAAATGCATCAGCTTCGCTTTCGGATGCTCCGAATAATAAAACGATCTACTTAACTCCGGAGATCGAATACTTTTCGCAGAAGTATGAGATATCTCCAACGTCTGTGTCAAAAGCAGACAAAGTATATAAGCTCCGGAAAGCAGGAGAAACCGCCACATCGTATTCATCTTTGATCACGCAGACATCTGCTTCATCATCAGATGTCGAAAGAGACGTATGGATCGCGAATTCCGACGGGCTTTATGTAAAAGATCACCGCTGCAGAACGAGAGTTTCGATCACGGCGATCGCAAGTTCGAATGACGACAAACAGCAGGGATATTTTGCCCCGGGAAGTGGTGAAGGATACGAGTTTTTTGAAAGACTCGATCTGGATGATCTAGCTGCAAAAGCTGCGAAGACTGCTGTCACAATGATCGATGCTAAACCATGCCCATCCGGAAAAATGCCGGTGGTAATCGGAAACGGCTTTGGCGGAGTTATTTTCCATGAAGCCTGCGGTCATGCACTGGAAGCAACCGCTGTCGGCATCAAATCATCCTATTTTACCGGTAAAAAGGGAAGGAAGATAGCAAGTTCCATCGTATCTGCGTACGACGATGCGAAGATCGCAAAAGAATGGGGAAGCTATGAGGTCGATGATGAGGGAACTCCTTCGACAACAAACCTTCTGATCAAGGATGGTATCCTGAACAGCTATCTGATCGATAAGATTGGCAGCCGCAGGATGAACGAGCCTTCTACCGGCTGTTCCCGCCGCCAGAACTATGCATATGCTCCGACATCTCGTATGTCGAACACTTTTATAGCAAACGGAAATAGTAAGCCGGAAGATATTATCGCGGATACTGAGTATGGAATCTATGCTGCGAGCATGGGTGGCGGCTCGGTAGATACATCTACAGGAGAGTTTAATTTCGCCGTTAACGAAGCATATATGATTCGAAACGGTAAGGTCTGCGAGGCTGTGAAGGGCGCTACACTGATCGGAAAAGGGGATGAAGTTCTTCTGAATATAGATCGTGTCGGAAATGACCTTAAGCTTGCACAGGGCGTCTGCGGTTCTGTGAGCGGTAATATTCCGGTCGATGTCGGTCAGCCGACGATCCGTGTTTCGGAGATCACTGTCGGAGGCCAGGCGTAATCATATTAATTCGTGTTAGGTGAGAAAATGGATAACAAGATTCGTGAGTATATTGATGAATTACTGAAACAGGCGCTTGAAGAGGGGTTTTCCGAAGCGGAAGTATATTATGGCGCGGATAATTCCATGTCAGTCTCAGCCAGAGACGGAAAGATCATCGAATTCGAAAATTCCGATTCATCCGGCATCTCTTTTCGGGGGCTTTATAATGGACAGATGGGTAGTGCGGATACAGAGGACATTCAGCCCGATATGATCCCTTTCCTTATCAATCAGGCCAAAGATAACTGTAAGGTGCTTGAAGTAAAAGAAGAGATCACGGTCTTTGAAGGAGAGAAAGAATATCCTGAGTTTAACGGATTTTCCGATGACCTTGCAAAGATCGATTATCAGATGCTTGCGGATGCTGTTCTTTCTATGGAAAAAGAACTTCTTGCTTATGATCCCCGCATCGAGGCAGTAGACGATTCAAATGCCATTTATACCAGCACGGTTTCCTACCTTCAGAATACAAAAGGTATGATATGTGAAACAGAGACAAATGATTTCGCAGTATATCTCGGCTGCAGGGCAAAAGAGGGTGATGATGTTCAGACATATGGGAAATCCTGGTCTTATGGAACACGGTCCGAATTTGATGCAAAAAAATGCGCGGATTATGTTGGCAAACATGTTGTTGCTAAACTTGGCGCTGAACCTGTAGATTCAGTAAAAACTTCCATCGTACTTGACCGGTTTGCCGCGAAAAGTCTTTTGGCCGCTTTTTCCGGTGCTTTTAACGCCGAAGCGATTCAAAAAGGACTTTCCCGTCTTGTCGGCAAGATCGGTGAGAAGATAGCTGATGAGAAGATCACGCTGATCGATGAAGGCATGATCAAGGGAAGCCGTCTTTGCTGTCCTTTTGATTCGGAAGGTGTTGTAACAAAGAAGACGGTCCTGATCGATAAAGGCATTTTTAAATCAGCTCTTCACAACAGAAAAACTGCGCTGGCTGATGGTGTGGAGAGTACCGGAAATGCTTCCAGAGGCGGAAAGAACGGTCTGGGCATTTCTCCTGCCAATTTCCATTTCGAGACCGGCGAGTTCACATTAGACGAACTGTTCCGGAAGATGGGAAATGGTATTTACATCACTGCCGTATATGGCCTTCATGCCGGAATTAACGGTATCTCCGGTGATTTCTCTCTTATGTCTGAAGGATTTGTCATCCGCGACGGAAAGGTCGCTGAACCTGTAAATCAGATCACGATCGCAGATAATTTCTTCGATGTCCTGATGAAGGTGGATGCACTGGCAAATGATGTCGAGTATTTCTCTCCGGAAGCATCTCACATCCAGTCGCCGAGTCTTCTTATTCCGGATGTTTCTGTAGCAGGAAAATAATTATAAAATCGTCGGGTTTCTGTGGTTTTTGTTGAACTTTCTCTTTTTGATCATCTTGACCAGAAAGAAAACAGCGATAATAAGGCACACGGACAGGATCGTTCCTACAATTGCGGGAACGATCATTGTTTTTATGCTCTTTTTACCCGAAGCCTTAGCTTCATTTGTTGTTTCTACGACCCGCTCGGAGTTTATGATCGTCACCGTGTAGTAACCGATACGATATGAATTGCCATTGGAAAAGCGGCGGTTTATCGGCAGTGAAAAGACCTGTTCATCAGCGGTCGGATCGATCACCATATCGGACAGATCAACATCATTACTGTAACCGCCGTTCGCTACGGAAGTATCTATAGAGTAGCATTCCAGCAGACGAAGCTCTGTGTTTTCTACTTTAAGCGGAGTCCCGGAAATGGCCTGTTCTATTTGCTGTAGGGTAGTACTAACAGTTCCGTTCATTTCGGTAGAATCTATCATGGTTGTCGTATAGTTCGCAAAACAGTATTCAAACAGTTCCGTCATGGTCTGATAGCGCTTTTCTGCATCTCCGGCACCAAGAAAAACTCCGATCAGTTTTCTTCCGTCTTTTTCCGCGCCGGCAATGATCGTATAGGAAGACTCCACTGAGTATCCTGTTTTTCCGCCGATGTAGTATTCGTAGGCGGTTGCCGGTGTGGATATAAAGCGGTTGGCATTATTTAAAACACGCTTATCATTATATGTATTCGTCGGTTCGATAGTATAAGAAGAACGTGTGGATATTACCTGAAAATCAGGATGCCGCAGAGCCTCTTTCAATATAAGGGCCATATCCTGACAGGTCGTCTTATGTTTGCTGTCGGAAAGTCCATAGGATGTTGTAAAATTCGTCGAATTGCATCCGAGTTCCGCAGCACGCTGATTCATTTTCTCTACAAAAGCACTTTCACTGCCGCTGACCTTGCATGCTAACGCCATACATGCATCATTGGCAGACTTTAAGAGACACGCATAAAGGCATTGTTCCACCGTCACGATCTCGCCCTCGGTAAAGCCAATACGTACGTAATCGTCCGGAATAGACTCGTACATATCTTTCGTGATGGTGATCGTATCAGATAATTCCAGTTCTTCAAGCGAAATAAGTACCGTCATGATCTGCGTGATCGCTGCAGGCGCACGAAGATTATCGTATTTATAACCGATCAGCTTCGTATCGGAAGATGCATCGTAAATGAGATAAGAATCAGCTCCTACTATAGGAAGATTGACCGGATCGGGATCTAATAGGCCTTCCACAGGATTTGTAAGAGC
>ONFC01000024.1 GCA_900317035.1 uncultured Eubacteriales bacterium | reverse complement strand
CCAGACAAAGAGGCAGCCGCAAGCTGAATGTCGTCTATCTGAAAGACGGCCAGCAGATCGCGGATGTTTTGAACATCATGGGCAGCCACCCCACAACGTGGAGAGGTGCGCCTAAAAGAGACACCGCTGCCATCAGAATAGCAGCACCTATGGTAAACTTCAGTATCCTTGTGCTGATCTGGTTTATCTCCTCAAGTCTTCCGCGGCAAATAGGATAATGCAGATGGTCGGGCTTTTCAATAAGCTCGGGATTGTTCTTGAATATCATAACTTTCTCCGCCATTAATTGATAATCTATATTATTATACCACTTTTTTCGCCCGATGTAAAGAGTGATAAGCGGCAAGTTTGCAGGGGGCGTCCATTCAGATAATAAATTGACGGCAGGGCAGCAAAAAGCCGCCCTTACGGACGGCCTTCTTAGTTTGCGGAATATAGGATTCTTTTTAGTTCTCAGGCTTGTAGCTGTCTTTGAGCGATACCGCCATGTTAAATACCAGGTGGCCCGGTTTGGAGTCCTTGGTGTCAGCACAGAAGTAACCGGTCCTTAAGAACTGGAATCTGTCCGCCGGCTTCGCGTCTGCAAGGGAAGCCTCTACCTTTGCGCCTTCGACGACCTTCAGGGAATCCGGATTAATGTAATCGAGATAATTACAATCTGCCAGGTCTGGAGCCTCTACGGTAAAGAGACGGTCATAAAGACGAACGGTTGCATCAAGAGCGGTCTTGGTATCTACCCAGTGGATCGTTGCCTTGATACGGCGTCCGTCGGCCGGATTACCGCCACGGCTGGACTCTTCATATTCAGCATGAACTGCGGTCACATTGCCATCTGCATCCTTATCACAGCCGGTGCACTTGATGACATAAGCAGACTTCAGTCTGACTTCATTACCCGGGAAGAGACGGAAGTATTTCTTTTCCGGAACTTCCATAAAGTCATCGGCTTCGATCCAGAGCTCCTTGGAGAAAGAAACTTCACGCGTTCCGTCTTCCGGACGCTCCGGATTGTTCTCAACCGTAAATGTTTCTGTCTGGCCTTCCGGATAGTTATCGATGATAAGCTTGACCGGATGAACGACACCCATGACACGCTTCGCAGTCGCATTGAGATCCTCACGGAGACAGTACTCGAGGAATGCGAAGTCAACCACTGCATTTACCTTCGAAATACCGTTTCTGGAGTGGAAGTTATGGATGGAAGCCGGTGTATAACCACGGCGGCGAAGACCACAGAGCGTAGGCATACGCGGATCGTCCCATCCGTCGACAAGACCTGTCTCTACCATGTTGCGGAGCTTTCTCTTAGAAAGTACCGTATGGGTGATACCCAGTCTTGCAAACTCGATCTGACGCGGCTTCGAGGGTACGGATACATTCTCGATGACCCAGTCATACAGCGGTCTGTGTGCCTCAAACTCGAGCGAGCAGAGGGAGTGTGTGATACCTTCAAGTGCATCTTCGATCGGGTGCGCGAAGTCATACATCGGATAGATGCACCACTTGTCACCGGTGTTGTGGTGACGCATGTGGTTGATACGGTAGATCGCAGGATCACGCATATTGAAGTTGCCGGAAGCCAGATCGATCTTCGCACGAAGTGTCATGGCTCCATCTTCAAACTCGCCGTTCTTCATTCTCTCAAATAGATCCAGGCTCTCTTCGATCGGACGGTCACGGTACGGGCTCGTTGCCGGGTGAGTGAGGTCACCTCTGTGCTCCTTCATTTCCTCCGGAGTCAGCTGGCAGACATAAGCCAGACCCTTTTTGATGAGCTCTACCGCATATTCGTACATCTTATCGAAGTAGGAAGATGCATAGTAGAAGCGGTCGTCCCAGTCATGACCGAGCCACTTGATATCTTCTTTGATAGCTTCTACATATTCTTCATCTTCTTTGGTCGGATTGGTATCGTCCATACGAAGGTTACAGAGGCCGCCGTACTGCTCCGCCATACCGAAGTCGATCTCCAGTGCTTTTGCATGACCGATATGAAGATATCCATTCGGCTCCGGTGGGAAACGGGTGTGGACTTTCTTACCCTCATAGCGTCCGCCCGGTCCGATATCTTCTTCGATTGCTTCGTGTATAAAACTCTTATATTCGCTCATGTTATTACTCTCGCTTTCTTATCGCACGTCATTGTGCGTGATATTTTCTTTTCGAAAAGCACTTATGCTTTCTCTTATTGTGAAAGTGCAGCTGAGAGTCGCTGTCGTCCGGACTCGATTCGCTTCAGAGCTTCTTCCTTACCGAGAAGGAGAAGTACTTCGACGGCACCGCCCGGGGTAACTGCCGTTCCGGAAGCGGCGATACGTACCGGCCACATGACCAGTGCGTTCTTTACGCCCAGTCCCTCGGCGAATCCGGTCAGACACTCGGAGATGGAATCCTTTGTCCACTCGATCGTCTCCAGGATAGGAAGAACGGCATTGAGCATCTCCAGAGATCCTTCCTTCGTCGTCTTACTCTTCTTATGGACATAGAGCTCCAGATCGTAATCGGCAAGCTCCAGAAGGAATCCGAGTTTCTCGGAGATCTGCGGCAGTCTCGTGATACGCGGCTGCATGATCTCGGTGAAGAGCGGGTAGAGGTCCGGTGTGATCATCGGGAACTTCTCCAGCTCCGGTTTAGCGAACTCGATGAACTCTTCCTGACTCATCTTACGGATATATTCTCCATTGAACCACTCCAGCTTATCGTAATCGAATACGGAAGGAGATTTGCTGATACCGCTGATATCAAAGGCTTCGCAAAGCTCCGGAAGAGAGAAGACTTCCTGATTGTCTTTCGGGCACCAGCCGAGAAGCGCGATATAGTTGATGATCGCTTCCGGAAGGAAACCCTGAGCGACGAGATCCTCAAAACCTGTGGAACCGTGGCGCTTGCTGAGTTTACTTACCGTGCCGTCATCG
The DNA here is from genome assembly GCA_900317035.1 of uncultured Eubacteriales bacterium. Lineage (GTDB taxonomy): Bacteria > Bacillota > Clostridia > Saccharofermentanales > Saccharofermentanaceae > Scatonaster. The sequence goes on along the minus strand of ONFC01000024.1, from coordinate 25,359 downwards.
TTCTTTCCCTGGATCAGGGGAAGATGTACATATGTCGGGATATCCCATCCGAATGCCTCGTAGCAGAGGTTGTACTTCGGCGTGGAAGAGAGGTACTCGGATCCGCGCACGACATGGGAGATCTTCATGAGATGGTCGTCAATGATATTGGCGAAGTTGTATGTCGGATATCCGTCCGCCTTCAGGAGGATCTGATCCTCGAGCTCTTTATTCTGAACGGTAATATCGCCATATACGCAGTCATGGAACGTGGTCTCACCGGTAAGCGGCATCTTCTGACGGATGACGTAGGGGATACCGGCATCAAGGTTCTTCTTGATCTCTTCCTCGGAAAGATCACGGCAGTGACGGTCATAACCGCCCTCGACTCCGCCTGCCTCGTGCAGGGAAGCCAGACGCTCTTTGCTGCAGAAGCAGTAGTATGCATGGCCATTCTTTACGAGTTCCTCAGCGTACGGCTTATAAAGATCCATACGCTCGCTCTGGACATAAGGACCGAATTCTCCGCCGATGTCCGGGCCTTCGTCATGGACGAGACCGGCTGTTTTCAGTGTCTTATAGATGATATCTACCGCGCCTTCTACGTAGCGTTCCTGGTCGGTATCCTCGATACGAAGTACAAATGTACCGCCGAGAGACTTGGCGATCAGGTATTCATAAAGCGCGGTCCTAAGGTTTCCGACATGCATGAACCCCGTAGGACTCGGGGCGAAACGCGTGCGGATAGCCGGATTAGTAATAGGCATATTCATTAACCTCTTCCTGATATTATTAACAACCTATTTTATCACATATTACTTCGGCAAAAGCACCCGTCTTATACTTTTTTATACAAAGTTATCCGCAAAAGTGTTATCATATCTAGGATAAATACCTGTGAATGAATGAAAGGAGCATCTATGGCGACGGTCAAACGAGTAGAAAGCCGGTGCACATATCCGATCGAGTGCGGTCGCGGTATGGCGTATTCCTGTCTTCTGGATCTTCTCCGTGAAATGCCTTCCGAAAAAGCTCCGCAGGTTGCTATCGTGACGGATAAAGAAGTGAACGGGCTACATCACACGACGTTTATTTCCGAGCTGGAAAGCCGCGGTGTGAAGCCTACCGTGATTCAGATCGACGGCAGACAGTCGTCGAAGAATTTCGATGTCGTGATGCAGGTCTTTGAGCGCCTGATGGATATTTCTTTTTCCGCTGATGATCTTCTGGTCGGATGGGGCGGCGGTTCGATCCTGGATGTCACGGCTTTTGTTGCGTCGACGTTCCTGGGAGGACTTACTTATTGCCTTGTTCCTACGACCTTGATGGGCATGCTGGAGTCTGCGGAGGCAGACACTTCCTATCTGAATTATATGAGCCATAAAGACTGTGTCAGCGTCAAGTGCTGCCCGATACGTGTGATCATGGACGTTGATTTTCTTCCGACGGTACCGGAATCCTTTATGAAAAACGGCTATGCGCAGATCATACGTTATGCGATGCTCGATCAGATCACGCTGCTGAACCGTCTGGTGAATAAATCAGATATGTTCATCACGATCGATGAGTGTTATCTTGCAAAATCCAGGATCCGTGAACTGGAGCCGCATGCCTTTGATTTCGGAAAAGAGATCAAAGAAGCGATCCTTGAGCATTTCCGGTTCCTTCGTTATTCGGACGGAGAAGCACTGGCATTTGCCGTAGCTGCGATGAATCCTTCCGAACCGCTCTTCCGCCTTTATGATATGCTGGGATTTCCTAGAAAACTCGAAGGCGTCTCTAAAGATTCTCTTCTCCGCCGCATAATGAAAGACCTCTCTCCGTATAAAGACGAGATCCCGGTGATCCAGGCTTCCGGAAACGGGAGCGTACGCAAGATCACGATGACGCAGGCCGAAGCACTGCTGTATTTCTCGGAAAAACTCGATGTGATCTGTGATGTTAGCGGAAGGTAATGATAACAGGAGTACAGATGAAAGAAAGAAAACTACATTCAGCCGGACGTAAAGTCGCGGCAGCTATATTAAGTATTATGATGGTCACCTCCATCTCCGCCTGCGGAAAAAAGAAGGAGAAGGTGAAACCTGCCCAGTTCGGTTCCTACGGGGCGGACTTCGCCTTGAAACTTGCGCAGACATTCCCGTATAGAAGTGCTTTTTCCGCAGGAGAACAGGGCGCCGGCCTGATGATTAAAAACGAACTGGAGACGATCGGTTATCAGGTCGAGACACAGGAAGTCTCAGGCGGCACAGGGAAGGTGTCATATAACTTTGTTGTCCGTATTCCCGGAGAAGGTTTTATGCAGAGAGATTCTTTCGGTGAATATAAAGAAGAGCACAAAACCGTTGTGATCGGTGCCCATTACGATGCTCCGATCACCTATGAGCAGCGGGAGTATTATCCCAAGTATGACGGTATCCAGAATAATGCCTGCGGGATCGGATCCCTGATCACGGTCGCGAAACAGATGTATGGACATACGTATGCATATGATGTGGTAATCGTTGCTTTCGGCGCATCTTCATCGAATTATCTCGGTGCGGAAACTTTCCTGAATTCCTTATCGGCGAAAGAGAAGAAAAGCATCGAGTGTATGTACTGCATCGAGAGCATATACGCCGGAGATAAACTGTATGCTCATGCCGGACATTCTTCGCTGGTCGAGGGGAATAAGTACTCTTTCAGAAGAAAACTGTATGAGGCATATGACGTGGCCTACGAGAACAGTCTTTACTCTCAGACGGGGACAGATCTTTATTACAACATGTCACTGATCAACTTTGATGTAAACGGGGATCTCATCAATGACGAATACCGTGAGGTAACGAAGGTGCGATCCGATTATACGGTTTTTGACAGCCAGTCGATACCGGTCGTTTTCTTCGAATCCTCTGACTATAATTTTACGAAGATTTCCGATATGAAAGAGACAAAGAATCTTACACTTCAGGAACATAACGGAGCGGTCAGAGATACCCCCCTGGATTCGTCCGAGATATTGAAGGAAGCGATCGGCGATGACCGTCTGCAGACCAGAATAAATGTGGTTGCTTTTATTATTGAGAAGGCGGTCGAGAAGGGATCGAAGGACTGTGTTCCGCTCTCCCGCTATAAAGCCGGTGAGCGTCTGGATCCGACCGTTGCCCCGAAGAAAAAAGATGATATAAGTGATTCTTCCGAAACAGGCGATGAGACGGAAGGCATAAAGGAGAATAAAGATGAATAAAGAAGACAATGAACAGATCATCAAGGGAGATCTGTTTACCGGACTGGTCATCAGCGAACTGGAAGATAAGGATTATCACTTCAATATTGATGGAAGTGATATTACTGTCAGCCAGCGTGTGACCTTCCCCAAGGAAGATAGAGCGGTTCTGGGATTTCTGTTCCTTATGGATAAACCGTCACGTTTCAGGATGGATATCCTGGTTCCGGAAAACTGTATAAATGCCCAGTTTTCTCTTAATGATAAAGAACTTCTCGGATTCTTCTCCAAGGAGAATATTCCGGAGGATCCGGAGTTTGTGCAGGTGACACACTGTAATGACGAGAATAAATATACTCCGCTTCGTCCCGGCCAGTTCCAGTCTATCAACTTCCGATGGGAATCCGGTGATGTTTTGAAGTGTTTTTTTTACTATCAAACGCCGTCGAATTGACGCGTTTTTTCGGGAGTGCTATATTGGACTAGTAAACACAAGGGGGTAGATTATGAATACTAATGCTTCAATGATAGATCGTTTCTTTGCGGTGCTTTTTGACCTTTTAACATTTCTTGGATTAGCAAGTGGTGTGGCTATGCTGACACTTTCTTTTTCTGAAATTGATACGGAAGTGAAGGAGACAGCTACACTTTCCACGACCGAACTGTTAAAACTGTTTGGTATCCTGGTTCTTGTTTATTTCGTTCTTGATGTGCTTCTGGTAAGGATCTTTGCGACGACTCCCGGAAAACTGGCAATGAACTGTGATGTTGACTTCCATAGAGGAAACTCGATGATCTACTGCATCATTAGAAGTTTCTTCCGTGTGATCTGCCTGTTCACAATTATTCCGGCGATCTTCTCCTATCTTTCCGCTTCTGCAAACATCGATTCACAGACTTTCCACGACCGTATTGCGAAGACAAATGTTACGAACTCTACGAGAATGCCCCGCTGGGTAGGAGTGGTGATCGTTCTTCTCGGAATTACGCTTCTGGTATTCTTCATTGTGAACCATCATGATGTATTTGGTTTGAATATTAAACTCGGACTTCCTGACTTTAAGATCTTCACTTTCTAATAGCAATTATTGAAACTAGTTTACAATTCTGTGATGTGCTTTTTTGCACTTGTTATTTTGTGAATAACATGGTATTATCTTCACAGAAAGACGGAAAAATTATCCGGATTTTGTAACTACAAGAATGGCCATCTGATTTGCTCAGATGGTTATTTTTGTATATAGAAGTAATAACTGATTTAATAGTAAAAAAGGAGCTGTTCCGTTATTACGGAACAGCTCCTTTTGAATTACTTATTTAGCGTCGGAAAAGGCCGTCAGTCAACCTTGGTTACCCAGCCGAATTTGTCTTCCACTTTACCACTCTGGATACCTGTGATGGTATCATAGAATTTCTGTGTGATCGGACCGATCTCACCGTTGTTGATGTTGATGACAGTATCTTCATACTTGAGCTCACCAACCGGGGAAACTACAGCAGCTGTACCGCAGCCGAAGCACTCCTGCATGCGGCCGGATTTACCTGCTTCGATGACCTCGTCGATAGAGATCTTTCTCTCTTCAACTTCAAGACCCATGTCTTTCGCGATCTCGATACAGGATCTTCTGGTGATACCCGGCAGAATAGAACCTGCTGCCAGAGAAGGAGTAACGAGCTTGTTGTCGATGATGAACATAATGTTCATGGCGCCGACTTCTTCGATGTACTTCTGCTCAACACCATCGAGCCACAGTACCTGCTCGTAACCGGAATCATGAGCGATGGTCTGTGCGATCAGAGAACAGCCGTAGTTACCTGCGCACTTTGTGAAACCTGTACCGCCACGGACAGCACGAACATACTTGTCTTCCACGTAGATCTTAACCGGCTTGATTCCGTGAGCATAGTAAGCACCGGAAGGTGAGAGCAGGATGAAGAACTTATAAGTATTGGAAGCGCGTACGCCGAGATACGGGTCTGTCGCGATAACGAACGGACGGATGTACATGGACTCGCCCTTGCCGGACGGGATCCAGTCCTTATCCAGTTCAACGAGCTTCTTTGTAGCGTATACGCAGAAGTCTACATCGACCTTCGGAATAACGAGACGGTCATTACTGTTGTTCATACGCTCGAAGTTGCAAGCAGGACGGAAAAGGTTAATGGAACCATCTTCGCACTTATATGCTTTAAGACCTTCGAATACAGCCTGACCATAGTGGAATACCATAGCGGAAGGCTCGATCTCGAAAGGACCGTAAGGAACGATTCTCGGATTGATCCATCCCTGACCCTCTACATAGTCCATGACGAACATGTGATCAGAGAAGATGTGTCCGAAAGGCAGCGGCTGACCCGGCTGCGGTTTCTGTCTAGGTGAGGTTGTCTTAGTAACCGTAATTTCTGGGAACATAATTATCCTCCTACATAACTTATAATTTTCTGACTTAGATTATAGTCCCTTTTTTTCGTTGTGGGACAAGGATTTTGCGAAAATGGTAAAAATGTCCCTTTTCGTAAAGAAATATGCCACGTTTGCGATGCTCGGGGAGCCTTTTTTCTTCGGTTGATGTTAAAGATCTTTTCGATGTAAAATGAAATCAGAAAGGATCATCTGGGAGGAAGATTCATTTATGCGGCTGGTTCATGCGAATATCGTGGATTCGTCTTTTTCCGAAAAACCTGATATGACGATAACAATAAGCGGCGGCAGGATCGCGTCGATCACGAAAACCGGCGGAATGTATCCTGATGGTGATGAAGTATGTGATCTTTCGGGGCTGACGCTGATACCCGGATTTATCGATCTTCATGTGCACGGCGCCATGGGCGCAGATACATCGGACGGAAAAGTTGAAGGCCTTAAGGTGATCTCATCTTATCTCGCATCAAAAGGGGTTACGTCGTTCTGCCCGACCACGATGATGATCCCGAAGGAGGCCATGATCTCTGTTCTTGCTGCTGCAGATAAGTTCCGGGATATGAAAACAGTTGGAGCCAGAATACTTGGGGTCCGTCTGGAAGGACCTTTTCTTTCTAAAGAGAAATGCGGAGTCCAGAAAAAAGAATATGCGATGGATCCATCCGCGGAATACGTGTACGGGATCCTGAAAGATCTGCCGGAAGATATCATCTCGATCATCGATCTTGCACCGGAACTTCCGGGAGCAGGTGCTTTTGTATCGGAAATGAAGGATAAGTACGTGATATCTGCCGCGCATACGGCAGCTTCCTATGAAACATGCAGGGAACTGATTAAAGCCGGGATCTCCCATGGTACACATCTGTTTAATGCTATGGATCCGCTTTCCCATCATGCCCCCGGTGCTGTGGGAGCACTGCTTGAAGATCCGGATGTGACCTGTGAATTAATATGTGACGGATTACACATTCATCCTGCCGTTCTTAAGATTGCTTATTCTGTTCTTGGAGAAGACAGGACGGTGGTGGTGTCGGATGCGATGCGGGCAGCCGGAATGCCGGATGGTGAGTATGACCTCGGCGGTACGATGGTCCGGGTCAAAGACGGAAGAACAGACTTCGGAAACGGGCGTCTGGCCGGATCGACAACGGATATTCATGCAGAGTTTCTGAAACTTCTGGAACTGAATATACCTTTCTGTTCGGCGCTGAAGGCATGTACCCTGAATCCTGCGAAGGTGCTTCATATCGATCACGAAACAGGGTCGATCGAAGTGGGTAAATACGCCGAGCTGGTAGCACTGGACGATGAATACAGGGTAAGAAAAGTCTTTGTGAAAGGTAAGCTTGTGTATGAAAGCTGATAAAAATATAAAAGAATCTGTCCTGCTTTCGGGACTGGCAATGAACGTAAAGGAAATATTGATCTCTTCCGGCAGGTCAAAAAAATGGGTGAGAGGAGAGATGATCGTTTCCGAAGGTGATACCTGCAAGGGTCTCTCTCTCTTGCTGTGTGGTGTTGCGGCCGTTCAGAAATATACTCCGGCGGGAGAATACTCTACGATCCGTCTCCTGAATGCCGGCGACTGTTTCGGAGAAGAACTGGTATTTGCGGAAGATAAGCGTTATTCCTGCATGCTGGAGGCAGTCTCTGATGTTGAGCTCCTCACCATTCCGATAGAGCAGTTCCGGAATCTTATGGATACTTATCCGGAAATCAAAGAGCGGTTCTATCTGGTGATCCTTAAGCGGATAGAATCCCAGGATCTGAGTATAATGATCCTGTCCCAAAAGACGGTACGGCAGAAGATATCCTATTATCTTCTCTCACTCTCCAGGGAACAGAAAAGCGAGCAGGTTGCCCTTCCGGTGTCAAAAGAGGTGATCGCGAAATTACTTGCGATCCCGAGGCAGAGTTTTTCCCGGGAACTGTCCCGGATGGAAAGTGAAGGACGGATCAAAGTTGAGGGAAGAACGATCGGGATCATCGATCTGCCTTCACTCGAGAGGGAGATCGGTGTTGTCTGACCTATAATCCTGATGGCATAAGGGCATTTCATCCTATCGCCATATCACAGATGATTGTGTTATAATAAATAGAATTGATCAGGAGGAGATGCATAATGTTCGAGAATTTCACAGATTTTATCCGTGAAGTCTTTTCCAGTTTGGACAGCGGCTATATGTTTTTCGGCGGTCCTCTGGATCTCGTTCGTTACGTGATCGATATTCTCCTTGTTACGTTTGTTCTTTACAGCATTCTCAGAATCATCCGCGATACCCGTGCCTGGCAGCTCCTGAAAGGTGTACTGCTCATCCTTGCTTTTGTCCTGGTATGCAGTTTCCTCGGCCTGGAGATGGTAGGCTTTATTTTCAATAAACTTCTGTACATTATCGCGATCCTGTTCGTGGTCATTTTCCAGCCGGAACTCCGTCATGCGCTGGAGACGGTCGGTCTGAAGTCTTTTTCTTCTTTTTCGAATGTTATCCTGAATGATGATTCGGATGAACAGCTGAAATATGTGTCGATGGTAGACGAGATCGTCAAAGCCTGTACGGAAATGAGTAAGACCTATACAGGAGCGATCATGCTTCTTGAAAGATCGACAAAGCTCTCGGAACTGCTTAAACAGGAGAATGTTGTCCGCCTGGATTCATCCGTTACAAATTCGATGCTTCAGTCGATATTCTATAAAGGCTCTCCGATGCATGACGGTGCGCTTTTGATCCGCGATGGACGGATCATCGCCGCCAGATGCCATGTTCCGCTTTCTGAAACGATGCATATCATCGAGCGCTACGGAACCCGCCACAGAGCTGCCGTAGGCGCCAGCGAGATCGGTGATACGATCGCGGTCGTCGTGTCTGAAGAACGCGGTACCATTTCTGTCGCTGTTGATGGAACGCTTTATGAGATGAAGGATGGACAGGATCTTCGTAAGAATCTATTCTATCTGCTCGGTATTACGTCCGGCTCAACAAATAAACTGACTATCCGAGGAAAGAAGCATACAAAGAAAAACACCAAGAAAAATGTTAATATCGCTGCTTCCGCAGGCGAGCCGGTCACTGCATTTAGTGTGGCGGCTTCTTCACGGGATGAAGCTGATGACGAACGGGATGACGAGACGGTTCCGAGTGTTGCCAGAAAGATGAAAAAAGACAAGAAGAGGAAGCGCTCCGCCAGCCCGCTGCTCCTTTTGATCTCTTTCATTTTCTCGCTTATGCTGTGGATGTATATCCAGGTGACGACAAACCCTGTCACGGAAAAAACGTTTACGCTTCAGCTGCAGTATGAAAATTCAGATGTGATGACCGATAAGAACCTGTCTTCGCAATATCCGATGCAGCTTGTAACTGTTCGTATCGTAGGACGGAAAAGTGTTATCGATAATCTGACGGCATCGGATCTGTCGGCATATGTTGATATGGCGAATGTGGATTCGACCGGTTCTGTCCGTCTGAAAGTTAATGTAAAATGCGATGAGAATGTGTACTTCCGTGTAGCGATGCAAAGACCTGAGGATATTCCGATCTCGGTGTATACGCTGGAGTCAGAAGAATAGTGTCAGAAGCCGGAGACTGTACCGATCGCCTGTTCAATACTCTCTGAAATGGAATAATTGCGGAAACATGCGATGCGTCCGAGAAGATGCAGGGAAGGATATGCTTTTGCAAGATCCGCATATTTGCTATAGAGCTTCATACTATCTGCGTTGACCACCGGCTCAAATGGTTCTCCCATACCCTTGGAAGATTCCGTATACGGGGATTCAAGCATCAGACTGGTATTGCCGCTGATATCCTGTAAAGTCATGTATTTGCTTTCTGTGATCCTGATAGTATCCTTGTTTTTCGGTGTCAGTAAAACGGCGCATTCATTCTGGAAATCCGTCTGAACATCCAGAAAAGAGACTTTGCCTGTACGATAGGGAAGGGCTCCGAACCGGTAGTCGAATAACTTATCGATAGATGGTGTGTAGATGATGGGAGCTTTAAACGGAACCCCGTCAAAAAGGATCGTGGTACTGTCCTGATGCAGGGAGATGCGTGAAAGAGCATCTGTATTCAGATACACACTGATAGCCTGATGGTCGATCATATTTTCCATGATCGACATAAAGCCCTGCATCGGCATTGCCTGGATGCTATCCGTGTAGTAGCAGTCGTCATTCCCGATATCTACAAATGCATCATTCATATAAGAATCATCTGCCGGGATAAAAGAACTCCCGTCTTTCCTGTTGATGCTCTGTGTCAGGATGTTCTCGATAATGAAACGGCCAAGATCTATCAGCTTGGCATCATGAGAATCGATCAGCCGGTCGGCGGATATCCTTTTGATTCCGGGAAATGCTGCGGATAGACGGGAAAGAAGTGCATCCGCCTGTCTGTTTCCGAAAATGACCTGAAGGGAATTAGCATTGAGCGGAAGCGGAACCATTTTGTTCTGATAGGAAAGAAATACACGATGATTGTAAGGAAAAAAAGCGCCAAAACGCTTAATAAACTGGTATACCTTCTCGCTATCTGTATGAAAAACCGAAGGACCATGCGTTTGAACACGGATTCCATTGGGACGGATCTCTTCAAAAAGAGAACCGCCAATGTGGGATTCGCCTTCGAAACAAGTGACTGTATAGCCGGATTCAGCGAGGAGCCGGGCTGCTGAACAGCCTGAAATACCGAGTCCGATAACTATAGCTTCCTTCGTATTCACAAAAACTTCCCCTTATAAAAAATTAATATAATTTTATACGATTCGCCCCGAAAATTCAAAACATTTTTACATGAAGAGGGGGGCCGTGCTACAAAGAAAGAGTATTTCTGTAATAAAGGATACGCAAAAGTGTAAATTTGCATACATATCTGCTGTGATAGAATCTAACATGAAAGTTTATGTTTGAAGGGAAATACCTATGAACAGTGCAGATAACAAGCCGAATCAGGGAGAAGGCAGAAAGCCGCAAAACGGTGTTCCGGATCTTAGTGATCTGATGAATCGTGGAAATCAGGCTCCTGAAAAAACAGAGGCAGTCGATCTTTCCTCGCTAATGAATGAGATCCGCCGCGTTCCTTCGTCGGGAACTCCGAAATCTCTGTCACAGGCTCCTGAAAAAGAAGCCCCGAGGCATATTCCGGCACGTGAGCCGAATACAGTACAAAGACCGGCAGCAGCCCGTCCTTTACAGAACTCTGCCGTTCATACATCTAATGCTCCCAGAAGAAGGATCCGGGATCCGAAGCTCGAGGCAAAGAGACGAATGGTTTCTATTATTTTAGCAACGACCATTATTCTGATTATCGCTGCAATTGGTATGGGTGTGTTCTATGCGATTTCCCATCTGCCCAAAAAGTCGAAAGATACAACAGCTACATCATCATCTTCTGCTGCTGTCACTTCAGCTTCCCAGACTACTACACTTCCTTCGGAAACCGAAAGCACAACTTCTGAAGCAACTACACCGGCTCCGACACCAACACCGGAGGCGACTCCTTTCCCGTCGGGCGGTCCTGCGCTTGCCGGATATACCGTAGTAATCGATCCGGGCCACCAGGCTGAAGCAAATAAGGAGCCGGAAGTTATGTCCTCTTCTATGGGCGGTTCTAAGGACAGATCCGCGCAGGGCTTCATCGGTACGGTCACCGGCAGGGACGAGTCTGAGATCAATCTTGAAACGGCGCTGCTTCTTAAGGATTACCTTGAAAGTCTCGGATGTGAAGTGTATCTTACCCGTGATACAAATGATGTCGATATCTCCAATAAAGAGCGGGCTGAATTTGCAGTAGAACATGATCCGGATCTTTTCATCCGCCTTTACTGCAATGCAGCAAATGATTCGAAAACCAGCGGATGCGAAGTGATCGTTCCTTCCTCCGGGAAATATGCTCAGCAGCTTCCTGCCTGGGGTGAAAAACTTGGTAAATCAATCGAGGAGAAGACGGGAAGTGCTTTTACCGGATGCAAGTCAAGCGGCAATTATACAGGTTTAAACTGGGCTTCTTCTGTTCCGTCATTTATGGTGCGCATGGGATATCTGACTAACAGTGATGATGAAACCAATCTTCAGGATGCCGAATACCAGTTCAAAATGTGTCAGGCGATCGCTGACTTTGTATCTACCATGGAGAAACATTGATCAATTTGTTGTTGCTACGTCTTTATGGTAAAATAAATCAGTTATTCTGATTCGGAGGCGTAAAAGTGAAGAGACAAAGATTAGTAGCGATCATATCTGTTTTGCTTTGCATTGCGCTGCTTCCTTCCTGCAAACTGCACCGGAAACAAAAAGTTACGGAGACGGAGGAAGAAGAGACGCTGGATGATGAAGAAACAGAAGCTGATTCCTCTGAACTGACAGAAGCCTCTCTTTCTTATCTGATGAATGTTTCTTCTCTGGATCAGTTTATCAGTGATGGTTCTATCTTCGCAGAAAATGTTCCTGTACCAACTCCGACGCCGATTCCGGTAAATCAGACCACGTTAGGCCTGACAAATGATGTTGACGGTTATTTCAGCGGACCTTTAGAGAATGCAACTGTCGTTGATAATGAGTTCTTCCGTTTTACAATAATCAGTTCGGAAGCAACCCCTGACGGATATATCGTTAAGTCCGAGTTTGAGAATAAAACGGATGTACCGTATCAACTATATCTTCGTAATCCGATCTTTAATAATGAGTGCAATGACAGGATCTATTACACAGATGTGATAAACGCACATACGGTATTTCCCGATGAAACGAATTTTATAGATTGTTTTGAAAACTATGACGGTTCTGTTCCGACGCGTATATCCTTCCTTCTTCTGGCAGTACCTACAGCGGATAGTCAGATCGCTGTTCTTGCTGATCCGGTGAATAAACTGAACTATATTCCCGTGAATCTTTTTCCGCAGGGAGAGGATGCCTTCCGTTATGAGCCGGCTGAGCTTCCGCCGGACTCATCGATCTTATATGATACCGAAGGTGCGCAATTCATCATTGATCACTTTGAAGTAAATGATATGAATTTTTCCGTGTACTACACCTTTATCAATAAAACAACGGACTATCTGCAGTTCCTTCTTGATGATGAAGCGATCACGCTGGATAAGATGGTATTCAATGTTGGACCGCAGGCGATCTATGTTCCTCCCTATGGAAGACAGACAGGTGTTTTTAAGGTGTCATCGGACAGTATCACCAGCGCTGGTCTTGACCCGTATCACATCAAACTTGTTTCTATTCCTCTGAAAGCTAATTCGCTGAACGATGTGGAACATGGTATAAAAGTCCTTTGGGAAACGGTTGTGAAAAAAGAAGTTGATTTCGGGTGATGGTACCCGCTATTAGAAATATTTGAAAAGGAAAGAGAATAATGGGTTTATTTGGCAGAAAAGGTAACAACGCAGAGAAGAATGAAGAGAATAAGCAGGAGAGCGTAGCGATCAAGTATCCGTTTTTCACGCTTCTGGTTGAGGAAGTTCTCTCGATGACATCCACAGAGGTTTCCGTTATCGGTAATGTCCGCGGAGACTTAATCGAGGAAGGACAGGAGCTTTTCCTTCTCGGCAGAAATCAAAAATCGATAAAGACCAGAGCTGTCCGTATCGAGGATACTCTGATGAGTAAGATGCCAAAGGCGGAAGTCGGCGAAAACGTGTCGGTAGTTCTCCAGGGACTTAGACAGGGTGATGTCGATAAATATGATGTTCTTTCTACGGTAAATTCCCTTGAGGCAGAGGAAGATGCCTCCACGGAAGCTGTAAATCCGTATCTTACCGGCCTGCTTCGTGAAGCTAAGAGGCTGCAGGAAGAAAAAGACTTCATGGGCCGTATCATGGAGAATATTGCGACCGAAGCGAAATTCCTCTCTCCGTGCATGCACCAGCCGGGAAATGAAGGTGACGAGTCCAAGGTAGGTGTGGCACTTCTTCGCGGAAAAGACGGGAAGAATTATCTGGCGGCATTTACTGATTCCCATGAACTCGAACTGATGGATGATCTTCCGGAAAAAATGATCCAGCCGATCGATTTTACCCGCATCATGCTTATTGCGAATCAGGCACCGGTGGATGGTCTTCTGATTAATCCGAAGACGGAAGGTTTTGTTATCACCCGTACACTTCTTGACGCACTGAATATGCACAAGCGAAAGCTGAATAGTCATATCCGTGAGCAGAAACTGGATCCAAAACAGCCGATCATGCTGGCAGTACCGAAGGAAGAAAATATGCCGCAGGATCTTTTTGACGCTCTTTGTGAGCATATGAAAAAAGAGCCCCGGATCCTTCGCGCCTGGTATGGTCTGATGGTGTTCCCGAAGGAGGAGACGAAGTCTCATCTTATCATTATCGATACGTTGGAGGAGGTCCCGGAAGTATTCGGCGGCATCGGTGATACAGCCCGTCCGTTCCTTAATGATATGCCTCTGAATATGCAGTCTTTTGCGAAAGTCGGTCAGATGACGGAGAATCTGAAACTCTTCTACGAAAGAACAGAGGATATCGTAGTCTGACGCAATTGCATTATTTTAAAAAATTAGTGCCTAAAGACATTGATCTTTAGGCACTTTTCTTTGTCTTCTGGTGGAGGCGAGGAGAATCGAACTCCTGTCCGAAACCACGTTAACAAGGACGTCTCCGGGTGCAGTCCGTGTTTAGAGTATTCCCCTGGATCACGTTCCCGCGGACAGGAAGAGATCTCCGGTAGCTTCATAGATACATCTCCGGCGCAAAGCTTTGCCGAAGGCGTGGTCCCGTTTAACCTGCCGACAGGTAAGGTCTGTCATCTGACATCTCCGGTCCGGCCGACAGATAGACCGGGGAGATGGTAGCTAAATTAAGCAGCTACGAGTTGTGTGTTGTTTGCAATTACTTGCATTTCCCGTTTTTTTAAGAGGCCAACGAGAATCCTCTACCCGCTTTCCAAGTCTCCACGACCCCGTCGAAACCAGTGCGCCCCCACATGTACAACTCTCAACCATGTGTATGATTCGAGATTATACATAAAGTAAAAATGAATAGCAATAGCCTGAAAGGATTATCATCTTTGCTTTACAAGTGATATAATTAGGAGTAATCGTAAGAATTTCTTGATGAGGAGACGAGGTATGGCTTCAGAATTTGTTTCTTCTTTAATGAGTAAACTCTCAGTGAAACAGAAAGCATCTCTCTGTTCCGGATATGATTTCTGGAGAACACAGAGGCTTCCTATCAATAATGTACCATCGATCATGATGACAGATGGTCCGCACGGCCTTCGTAAACAGGAATCCGTGGAAGGAAGAAGAGGCGCAGGAGACAGCCGTGAAGCTACTTGTTTTCCTCCGGCAGCAACTACTGCTAATTCTTTTAACGTCGAACTGATGAATGCTATCGGCCGCGCTATCGGCGAAGAAGCGATCGATCAGGATGTTTCTGTCGTTCTGGGACCGGCGATCAATATCAAGCGTTCTCCCCTCTGCGGAAGGAATTTCGAGTATGTTTCCGAGGATCCGTATCTTGCAGGCAAGATGGGCGCTGCTTTTGTAAATGGTGTCCAGAGTATGGGTGTGGGTACTTCCGTGAAGCATTTTGCCGCGAACAGTCAGGAGAAATCCCGTCTGATCAATGATTCCATTATCGATGAACGTGCACTTCGGGAGATCTATCTTTCTGCATTTGAAACGGTCGTGAAAGAGTCTCATCCGTGGACGGTAATGGGTGCGTATAACCGTTTAAACGGCACATACTGCTGTGAGAACAGAAGACTGCTTACCGATATCCTTCGTGATGAGTGGGGGTTTGACGGTATTGTTATGAGTGACTGGGGAGCAACCAATAACCGCCTGGATGCTCTTGCAGCCGGCCTTGATCTCGAAATGCCTTCTTCTATCGGCGAACGCGACCGTATCATATGTGAAGCAATTGAATCAGGAAAACTTCCGGTGGCTCTTCTTGACCGTTCCGTGGAACGTATCCTGACGCTGATCGAAAAAGGTATGAATAAGCCGGGACCGACGTCATCCCCATATCTAAATCACCGTGTGCTCGCAAAGCAGGCTTTTGAGGAATCGGCTGTTCTGCTGAAAAATGACGGGCTTCTTCCTATTGCTGAAGGGAAGAGCGTCGCAGTTCTTGGTGCTATGGCCAAGGAAACAAGATTTCAGGGTGGCGGCAGTTCGCATATCCATCCGACGAATGTTACACATGCTATCAGCGGGTTCTCGTCGGCAAACTCGAATTTCGTATATGAACCCGGGTATTCTCTGGAGACTGAAGAGGTCGATGAAAAGCTTCTTTCCGCTGCGGTAGAAGCCGCAGTGAATAAGGATATCGTCGTCATCTTTGTCGGTCTTCCGGAAAGCTTTGAGTCGGAGTCATTTGACCGTACTCATATGAATCTTCCGAAATCCCATACACGTCTGATCGAGGAAGTTGTCCGCAAGAACAGCAATGTTTGTGTTGTTGTATATGCCGGCTCACCGATCGAGATGCCATGGGTTTCTCAGGTCAGATCTATCCTGATGGCGTATCTGCCTGGGCAGGAAGGTGCCGGAAGCATCGCGGATATTCTTTACGGAAAAGTGAATCCTTCCGGAAAACTGGCGGAGACTTTCCCGCTGAAACTTACGGATACGCCGACATATCTGTATTTTGGCGAGACCAGACAGTCTCTTTACTGTGAGAGTGTCTTTGTCGGGTACAGGTATTATGATGCGGCTAATATGCCGGTGCTTTTCCCGTTTGGACACGGCCTTTCCTATTCATCGTATTCTTATGGCGATATCAGCTTCTCCTCCCCGGAGTACAAAGAAGGGGATCCGCTGACGGTTTATGTGGATGTTACCAATATCAGTGATGTGGATGGCAAGGAAGTTGTCCAGCTTTATGTTGCACCTCCGAAATCAAAGATCTATAAACCGGTGCGTCAGCTGGCTGCTTTCAAAAAGGTGTTTATACAGCGAGGGGAGACGAGGACGGTTGAGTTTAAGCTCGACCGCAGGGCTTTTGCTTATTACAATGTTCAGATCGGAGACTGGCATGTCGAATCCGGAACGTATAAGATCGAGATCGGTGCTTCTTCCAGAGATATCCGCGCCTCGAGGGAGATCAATGTAATATCTTCCAGACCGGACCTGGAAGCACCGGATTATCAGAACGTGGCACCACAGTATTACAATCTGGACGTGCAGACCAAGATCTTTGATAAGAAACAGTTTGAAGCGGTATACGGTAAGCCGATCGAAGATGAAAAGGCTCCGAAAAAAGGTGAGTTCACGCTTAATTCTTCACTGGAAGATCTCCGTAACGGTAATCTTAAGAGTAAACTGTTCTATCGGAGTATCATGCATGGCGTAAAGAAATCAAACAAGAAAGAGACACAGGAACATCTCCGTAGAATGAATATTGTCATGACAAGAGAAATGCCTCTTCGTACTGTCGCTTCTTTCTCGATGGGAAAGATTACGATCGAACAGATGGATGCGCTCGTCATGATGTTCAACGGTCATTTCTTTAAAGGCGTAAGCCGCTGGAGAAAGGCGAAAAAGAGGAAGAAAGATCTGTCTTTCCTGTGATGTTTCGCTCAACTTCAGAATTGTTTCCATGACTTCTTCAAAATGAAATATCTCTGATACATGACAGAAGAAGCCCCGTGCTACAATATCGTTAAGAAACTGCATACTTATGCGGATTTTTACGGAGAGTAGCATGACGCAACTGCCAGCGCAAGGATATTTCTATCCATATGATTCGATGGACGAGCTCTATGCGGAGAAACAGCCGCCGGAGTTTGGGCGCCTGTCTTCATTCTGGAGACTCGATCTTCCGTCCTGGCGTTTTTATCATGCAAAGACGAAAGATGATATCCCTGAAAGCTGGACTGATCCAGAGTTTAATGATGAATCCTGGGACCTCATCGATGTGCCGAGTGTATGGCAGATGCAGGGATACGGCTATCCGAGTGAACTCATGTATGAGAAGAATGCACTCCTTAACAAAAAGACCTCCAAGCTTCAGCAGAGACTGGCGGATGACGCCGGTATGGAGAATACCAATGACTACGGTCTTTATCGTGTGTGGGTCAATCTTCCGGAACAGTTTATCCACCGTTTCGTCTATTTTGTTTCCGATGGTATAGTCGGTCATTATTCAATTAGTATCTTTGTATATTTCGTTTCTGATGGAATCGTCGGTCATTATTCTATCAGTATCAACGGTAAACATATTTCTTCTTCTCGAAGCACATTCTCCACGACGAAGTGTCTGCTGAATGAGGCACTTCATGAAGGAGCGAATCTGATATCCATCGTAGTTAGAAGATTCGATATGAGAATGGAGAAGGGAAAACTGAAGAAGAATGTCAGGGCACAGGGTGCTTTTGGTTTCTCCGGTCTTTTCCGTCTTCCGTATCTGATTGCGGAATCGGATGTCGAGATCTCCTCGGTCCGTTTATTCTCGTCTTTCCTGACGGATACACTGGCCAGGGATGTAGTTCCGAAAACGGCACTTGTTTCCAGTCTTTACCGCTCCGATAGTGACGACCAGCTTACCGGCCGTGAAAAAGAGATATTGCCGGATGCTGACATAAGAAGAGATGCCGGGCTTAATGTTGAAGTTGAGCTTTTTAATCATCTTCCGTACGATGTACAGGTTACGATCAATTGCCGCCTGATGGAAGCACGTGATGAGTATGATCTTTATAATCTGCCGGAACACCGTCTTTCCCAGCGAAAAGAACTCACAGACACCATTCCGAAGGAAGGTGTCAAGATCATGGGAACGGAGTTTTATGCCAAGCTCGTTCTTCCCTGGACCGATCAGACACCGAATATGTATGATCTGATCATTGAAGTACGAAATAACAAGGATGAAGTCATCTGTGTGAAGAAACAGCGTTTCGGATTCCGCACGATCACATATTCGGAAAGCATTATTCATATCAATGATGTGGCGGTTCCACTTCATGGCGTGAAGTATTATGAGTTTGATCCGGAAAACGGTATCTCTGTTCCGCTGGAACGTTTCCGCCAGGACATCCTTATGATGAAGAGCGCTAACATTAACACGATCTATGTTGTTCATCATCCGACGGATTCCAGATTCTTCGATCTTTGTGATGAGTACGGTATGTATGTCATCCTTCAGTCTGCGGCTGCCGTACTTCCGCAAACTGTATACTCTCTTATCAATCATCCCTGCATTATTATGTGGTCGATGACAGGTAAGAGATTTGAAGAGAATGCTTATCTTGATGTTAAGCAGAGGATCAATGCTTTCGATGCGAAGCGTCCGCTTTATTGCGAGATCGATAAGACCGGTACTGTATCCGACATGCCTCCGTTCCCCAATAAGGCAGGTATGATATTCGGTGAGTGGTGCGATCTTTGTATTAACAGACGTTATCTAAGGAACAAATTGAAAGAAGATAAGGTGCTTTTTGAATCGATCCTTGCAAGACCGAGAAGAGAAGAAGATACGCTGGATCTTAAGTATATCCATCAGGGTGATCTCGTCGAGTATTCTGAACAGATCGGTGTATCTATTGCACAGGGTATCGTTGATGCAAACAGAAGACCTCATCCGATCTTTTTCGAGGTGAAGAAACAGTGCGAAGGAATCAAGATCTTTGCGTCTGCTGAAGATCCCTCCAGTCTTAATGTGCATAATGTGCTTCAGTTCGGATCGACACCATCTATCGAACTCAAATGGCAGCTGCTTCTTGGTGGAATCCGTCTTACCGGCGGTTCCGGTATCGTTCCGCCGATCCCGCCGATGGGAAACCGTGCGATGCAGTTCCCGTTTAAAGTCGGAGATTTTCTTACATCTGCCTGGGCTGACCAGTTCCCGAAAGCGGTAGAAGTATATAATCAGGCGGTCTGCAAAGAATTGATCCTGGATATCCGTCTTACTCTGGAGAATGATTCGTTCTATGCCAGAGCAGGATTTGAGCTTGCTTTTTATCAGCAGGTCCTTGTCGATGAAGTATATGATCCTTCTTTAAAGGATGATGCTATCGATGGAGAAACTGACGGGGATACGATACAGATCATTGATGCATCTGCGCTGGAGGGCAGTCTGATCGTTGATGAGAAGAAGCCGGCTGTACAGATGCTTACTTCACCGGCACTTCTTTTTGCACAGACGAAACATGTAAGATATGGATTCAGCCGTCATGAGGGTGGTCTTTGCTCGGTAAAGATCGAGGGAAGAGAATACTTTGACGGGCTGCTGGAACCTAGTTTTTACCGTGCAGCTTCGAACATCGACCGTGCGGATAAATCGTATGTTCTCTCACAGACAGTATTCTCCCATGAAACGGACTGGAGAACGATCCAAAGCGAGATCAGGTTTGTCGGAAGTTTCTATGAGATGGACGGGGATGATTTCCATCTTATCAGTAAATATTCTTCAAATGGTATGAAAGGACCGATCCTGGTTCATTACCGTGTGAAGCCGGACGGACGCCTGATGGCGACGATCGAGTTTGTTCCGAAATTCGATCTTGTGCGCTACGGTTTCCGTGTGCCTATCGATTCCCGAGCACATATCGGATGGTACGGACGGGGAAACGGTGAATCTTACGTGGACCGAAAGGAATCCCAGAGGATCGGATGGTATACCTCTCTGGACAGTCCTCTATATCACGAATATGCCCGTCCTTCCGAGAACGGAGCGCACGCGGATACGAAGTATCTTCTGCTCCAGCTGGATGATATAAAAGGCCTCGGCATCTGTAAGGATAAAATGGATACATTCTCTTTCTCCTGCCTGCCTTATATGCCTGAAGATCTTGATGACTGTTCTCATCAGGAACTGATCGAGTCCGACGGGCGTACACATCTATATCTTGACTTCTATATGAAAGGTGTCGAACGAGGCCCGGATATCCTGGATCGCCATAATGTCGCTAAGAATGTGCGATACGAGGAAACAATTGAATTTGCTCCAAAACTCTAATTTCACTATATGAAGAGGGTCTTCGGCATAAGCCGGAGGCCCTTTTTATTTTCTGTTTTTATCGAGGATGGAAAACAGATCTTTGCGTTCTTTAGGGGTCAGTTCACGATATTGTCCTAGCGGAAGGGAACCGAGTGAGATGTTCAGGATGCGGATTCTTTTTAGCCGGACAACCTTATACCCCAGGTATTCGCACATCCTTCTGATCTGACGGTTTAGCCCCTGATTCAAGATGATGTGAAAAGTGGTTTTGCCGGAAAGCTTAACTTTGCAGGGAAGGGTGACCGTATTCAAAATAGGGAGACCGCCCTCCATCTTCCTTTTAAAGTCTTCATCGACCGGTTTGTCGACAGTAACCACATATTCTTTATCGTGACGTCCTTCCGCACGGAGAAGACGGTTCACGATATCCCCGTCATTTGTCAGAAGGATCAATCCTGTGGAATTTTTGTCGAGCCGTCCGATCGGGAAGATGCGCTGCGGATAATGGATGTAATCGATGATGTTATCTTTATCTCTTTTATCGGTGGTGCAGGTAATACCGAGAGGTTTGTGAAATGCCAGATATATATGGTCATCTGTCGGAATAACAGGCTTCCCGTTTACGAGAACTACCTGTCCCGGGAAGACCTGGGATCCTGCAACTGCCGTCTCTCCATCGATCGTTACACAGCCGGCTTCCACATACTCATCCGCTTTTCTCCGGGAACAGAAACCGCTGGCACTGATGTACTTATTGACGCGGACGGAGTCTTTTGATGCGGAAGATACGCTTGAAGTGTTATCCATGAAGTGCTCCTATCAATACCAGACGGAGCCGGTAACGCGCTTCAGTGTGAAGGTGAAAGTAGTACCCTCGCCATATTCGCTCTGCACGGTGATCGTTTCACCCATGTAGCTGAGAAGCTCTTTGGCGATCGCAAGACCCAGACCGGTACCCTTTTTACCGCGGGCACGGTCAGCTTTATAGAAGCGGTCAAAGATATGATCGATATCGTACTCGTGGATACCTTGTCCTGTGTCGGCGACAGAAACCAGTACCTGATCTGTTTCATCACTGTACTCGGTGGAAATGGTGATACTTCCGCCGGCAGGCGTATATTTCTTCGCGTTGTCGAGCAGGATGACGATGATCTGTTCGACACGGTCCGGGTTACCCATAACCGTCGGAAGAGGTCCGGTCTTATATTCGACAGAGAAATTCAGTTCGGCATCTTCCATGACCGGTTTAAACTTCGTCTCGAATTCGGAAAGAAGCTTGTTCAGGTCAAACGGGAAAGTCTTAAATGCCAGTGTTCTTGCCTGAAGTCTTGAGAGCTCAAGCATGTCGTCGATCAGTCGGGAAAGACGCATCGTCTCATGAAGGATGATGCCGTAGTATCTCTGCCGGTCTTCCTCTTTCTTAACCATGCCGTCAGCAAGAGGCTCAACGAGACCTCTCATGGCGGTGAGAGGAGTACGCAGCTCGTGGGATACGTTCGCCACATAATCGCGTCTTGTCTGTTCGAGACGTTCCTGCTCGGAGATGTCACGGAAGAAGCCTGTAGCTCCGATGATCGTTTTTTCATTATCTTTGATTGGAACGATCGTAGAAGAATAGGCACAGTCTTTTGCTTCGATCGTTCTTTCGTAAGTTTCTCCGGTTTTGATACAGTTTTCAAAATCTTCCCAGACTTCTTCAAACGGGATCAGCTGAAGCTTCTCAGTGAAAAGATTCTTTCTCGGAACTTTCTCGAAAAGCGTCGCGATAGCGTTGTTGGAGTAGTCCGGCTGAAGATCCTTATTCACGGATACGATACCTTCTGAAATGATATCGAAGATCTCTTTGAGACGGTTACGCTCTGTAGTTACGCTGGTGATGGATTTACTGAGCTTTTCGGCAAGTTCATTGACGGAAGCTGCCAGATCACCGATCTCACCTTTCGTCTTGTCGTTAGCTCTGATAGAGAAGTCTCCACGTCCCAGTGCATTAGCTACATCCGTTACCCGGTTAAGAGGGCGGATCAGCCTTTTGCTGGCAAAGTAAACGGGGATCAGCATAAACAGTGATACCACAAGTGTGGAAAGAATAAGGACCTGACTGAACCCGGTAACTGCTGCCGGGGAACTGCTGATCCTGTCACCGATGATCAGATACCCGCAAAGTTTATTCTCCGTCTGTACCGGGAACTGGATCATGATGACATTACTGCCGTCATTATCTAACTCTCCACGGAGATTCTTATTGTCGCTGTTTGTAAGCATATTGGATGTGCAGAAGATATCGATCGCACTTAGAAGACGGAGATCTTCACTCGTCTGAGGATTGGAAGAAGAGATGAGACTGCCGTTGGCATCATAGAGAAGGAAAAAAGTTCCCAAAACATCACGGGAAGCATAGCCTGCACTTATTGACTTAAGTTTGCCTGTGATCTCGCTGTCGGAGAGTGTCTTATCCTGATCCGCATAAGAACCGAGAAAGGAAGCCATGGAACGCGCCTTGTCGATCATGATCTCTTCGGTGTTGTCCTTGGATACTTCTCCCGCTGCATAGTTAAAAAGAGTAGCAGAAAGAAGTGCCGATGCGCATAGCGCGACCAGCACCAGAAAAACCATCTTGCGTAGGAAAAGACTACGGAACATTACGAGTTGACCTCAAACTTATAGCCTACACCATACACGGTGATGAGAGACCACGGAGCGCCTTCGTAATAGATCTTCTGACGGATGCGCTTGATGTGGGTATCTACGGTACGTGTATCTCCGAAATAATCATAGCCCCAGATCAGGGAAAGGATCTGCTCACGATCCATGACCTGTCCGATATGAGAGGCAAGAAGATGAAGGATCTCAACTTCTTTCGGTGTGCACGGAACGAGTTCGCCTTTTACCTTGACCTGATAGTTATCCAGATTGATCTCGAGACCTTCAAAACGAAGAAGAGATGTGTTCTCCTGAGGCTCATTGATACGGCGGAGCACTGCCTTGATACGGGCGATAACTTCTCTCGGGGAGAAGGGCTTAACGATATAGTCATCCGCGCCGAGTTCCAGACCAAGTACACGGTCGATCTCCTCGCCCTTTGCGGTAAGGATGATGATCGGCGTGGACAGAGTCTTTCTGATCTCACGGCAGACTTCGATACCGGTCTTTTCCGGCATCATGACGTCAAGGATGATAAGATCCGGCTTGTCGGAAGCAACGTGAGCAAGCGCATCGCGTCCGTCGTAAGCACTGGAATATGTGAAGTGTTCGTTTTCAAAATACAGACCCAGGGACTCATGTACGACCGGGTCGTCATCGCAGATTAAAATATGAGGAGCAGTAGCCATTCGATTTACCTCTTCTATTAGCAACATTACATCTATTATAATCTAAAAATCGATTTACAAACAAACTTTTTTCAAATACAAGAAAATGCTATACTGATACCAAGTGTCGATGCGTCCGGTAAAGGCACAATCTTCGAAGGAAATGAACAGGAAAAAGATATGTTTTTAGCGGATAGATGGCAGGATTTTGAGTTGCTCTACTGTGGTGAGGGAGAGAAATATGAGCGTTGGGGAGATATATATCTTCAGCGTCCGGATCCGCAGGCGATCTGGCCGAAGACCGGATATTCCGGCATGCAGGAAAAGCACTGGCCGAAGCCGCATGCGGTATACCACAGAAGTGAGAGCGGAGGGGGCCACTGGAGTAAGGAAAAACCGATGCCCCAGAAGTGGAAGATCCACTACGATGCAGTAGGTCGTCCGCTGACTTTTATCATCGAACCGACAAGCTTCAAGCACACGGGACTTTTCCCGGAGCAGGCAGCCAATTGGGATTTCTGCGGAAAACTCATTAAAAAGGCTGTGGAGCAGGGAAGAAAACCGCGCATTCTCAATCTTTTTGCTTACACAGGCGGAGCGACGATGGCTTTTGCGGCAGCAGGGGCGGCGGAGGTCGTGCATGTCGATGCCAGCAAAGGTATGGTGCAGCGCGCCAAGGAAAACATGGCGGCCAGCAGCCTGGAGGACTGTTATATCCGTTTTATCGTGGAAGATTGCGGGAGATTTGTCGAAAGAGAGATCCGAAGAGGCAGAAAATACGATGGCATCATCATGGATCCGCCGGCTTACGGAAGAGGACCTTCCGGGGAGATGTGGAAGCTGGAAGATGCCCTTTTCCCGCTTGTGGAGAAGTGTGAACAGCTCATCTCGGATGATCCTTTGTTTTTCCTGATCAATTCCTATACCACGGGGCTGTCTTCGATGGTGATCGAAGATATCCTGCGCCTGGCGGTCAAGTCAAAACATGGCGGTACAGTTGTTTCCGAAGAGCTTGGCCTGCCCTGTACGAAGATGGATGCGGTCCTTCCTTGTGGAAGTACCGGAAGATGGACGAAAGAGGAGATCTGTACGAAGATGGATGCGGTCCTTCCTTGTGGAAGTACCGGAAGATGGACGAAAGAGGAGATCTGAGATGGAGAAGTATCCCGAGATCCTCTTTGAAGACAACCACCTTCTGGTGGCGGTCAAACCTGCAGGGATACTCTCGCAGAGCGACACGACGGGGGATCCGGATATGCTTACGCTTCTAAAGGCATATCTGGTGGAAAAGTATAAAAAACCGGGAGAGGCTTATCTCGGGCTTCTTCACAGGCTGGACCGTCCTGTATGCGGTGTGATGGTCTTTGCTAAAACCAGTAAATGCGCTTCCCGGATCAGTGAACAGATCCGGAACAGGACAGTAAAGAAGAAGTACCGTGCGGTCGTGTATGGTGCTTTTGAAGAGAAAAAAGGTGAAGTCAGATCGTATCTTCTGAAGAATAGTAAGACCAATCTGGTGGATGTTTTTCAGAACCGGGCGG
>ONFC01000177.1 GCA_900317035.1 uncultured Eubacteriales bacterium | reverse complement strand
ATCCGCCTCAACAGCAACTTTCAGTACAGTTGTCTTTCCGTAAGGCACAGGAATCAGCGCGGTATCGTAATCCGGATCCTTATTGGCCGGCCATGCCCTAAAGTTGTTTTCAGTATCCGTCATACCGATATCCTGCTCCGGATCTTCCGCTGGATCATCCGGGCTTGCCATAACCGTTACCGGCAGCAAACTGATACACAAAACAGCAGTTAACAAACGAATGAGAACTTTGCTCTTTCTCTTCATAGAGACTACCCCCTTATTCCTAAAAAATCTGTTTTTTAAATTATTAGAAATTAAAAAAACAACCCCAAACCAATACAGATTCATTATGACATGGAAGCACTTCGTTTTCAATTACGGGAACACCCAAAAAACGTCACACTTTCTCTGTATCTGTACATATTTCGAACAATCTTCCCCATATATATTCATGCGCCGAAAAATGGTAATATATAACATGTTAGATCCGGCGAAGAAGGATCAGAAAAGGAATTGACAGAACATGAGTATCGCACACTATCAGGAACTTCTAAGAATAGCAAAAGACCGGGGACTTCTCTGGCCGGAGCGCTGTGTCCGCCGTGAGGACATCGCTTCCGTCGAGAAATTACTCGGACTCGATTTTTCGGAGCAGATGATCCTTTTCTATACAGAGTGCGGTGATCTGACGATCGAACGGCGCGATGTGCTTTTCCTGGATCCGAATGACACGGAAGATGCGAACTTTAATCTCCTGGCCGTCGCTCTCGAAGCACGCAAAGCCGGCTTCCCGCCGTATCTTCTTCCGTTTTTCAATCTCTGCGACGACGACGGAAACATCGCCTACCTTGACTTTTCGCGCATGAGAGACGGCGAGCCGCTCGTCACGATCGCCTACTTCGGCACAAACGGAATCGTTTTCACCGGGAAGACGGACGACGATTTCAGCGAATATCTTCTGAAGAAACTGAACGAGGATCCCCTGGCCGCACGTGATAGCGGCTACCATCTTACCGAAGGAAATGCCAGAGCACTTCTCGAGTACTGGCCATCCTCGGAAGAACAGATCAAGTATAAAAAGAACGTGACCGTTCCTGTGGCTTTTTTCACTGTTCTTACTATATTTTTCCTTTCTTTCATTCCCTATTCGGTCATCCGTTACTTCACGAGACCCGGTTCGAGCCTTCCCCGCCTCGCCCTCGCTTTTCCCCTGGCCGGATTCTGCCTTTTCATGATCAGCTTCATCCGCCGCGACACGATCACCCGCAACAACTATCTCCATCAGGCAAAACAGATCGGTCACGAGAATCTCATCTCCCAGATGACCGCTCCGTCTTCCGAAGTGTTTTTCCTGGATGAAAGCAGCTCCAAGACCTATATCGTTTTTACCGACGACTACGCCATCTTCACCTACAAGAAGATCCTCCGCTGGAAAGCGATCCGGACAGTTACGATCACTGAACACTATATCCCGGCCGGAACCAAGACCGAAGACTGGGACACTACGGATCCAGCCGTAATTCCGACATTTAAAGCGTACAACTTTAAATACGGATCCGGCACCGGCAGCGACTCCGAGATCGTCTTCACTCTCTACCCCAAAGACCTCGAGCGCTTCATCGACTTTCTCAAAGACAAGGTCCCGCAGGTCACCGCCCTGGTGTGAGATGTCTTACCGTTTCGGCTCTTTTTCCGTAGTTAAAATGTACTTTTCCTTTAGCTTAGCGCATCTGTTCTGAGGGATAATCCCATCATGCTGCATTCTTCCGGCAACGATGCCGGGATGAACACCTATGGCACCTGCAAAGTTCACTATCTCTTCGTCCGACGTATACCTCGAAGGAGAGAACTTCCTGTATTCAGCTGCCGGAATAAGATAATTCCTGGCAAATCTATCGGCTTCCTCTTCCAGTTTTTCGTTCACTTCGATCATCGCTTCTTCTGATCCGCTAACAAACGTAGTCGTGTTCTTTTGCTGAAGGACATGCTTGATCTCATGGAATAGAGAAAACCAGAACTTATCGGCGGTTACTCCGCGGTTATTCATAGCAAGTACCACCCGTTCGCTGCTGATCCATTTGACCGCACCGTTCACCCCGGAGTTTTTCAGATGCGGTAATAGAATAAACGCGACTCCACACTCGGCAAATATCTCTTTCATTCTGGGCAGAAAAACAGACGGATCCTGTATAGTCATGCTTCTTAGTTCCGGAAGAAAGCCTTTCAGTTTTTTCGCATCATACGGCTTTGTATCGATTTCACGAGCGAGGTTAATAGCAGTCTGTATCCAGGCACCTGAACTTATCCTGTTCTTTTCCGATACTTCAGAGACCCCTGTACGGAAATTTACAAGATAATCCGGTGCTTTTAAAATACGAAGATCTGATACTTGCAGAAATCTGCAGAGATTCGAGATCCGCACATGATTATCACGTGTGGAAGAAAGGCCGGCAACTTCGACAAAATACTTATAGTCCAAAAGCCTTGCAATCTCTTCCTGTTCTTCAAAATCCTTATTCTGCTGAATCTCAATAAGTTTCTGATCATAAGTATTTTGCAGGTTCTGCCAAAGCTCGACACTGGTACCCAGCATCAAGGACAGTTTCTTCGCAAGATCATTCGTTATATTGGATTGTCCATTGATCAGCAGGCTCAGCGTCTTCGTACTGGTTCCCATTCTCGCCGCGAACTCCGCCTGGCTGATATTCATATCTTCAATAATCTCAGCAATATAGTAGCCCGGATGGAACGCAATAATATCTGCATGTTTTTTAATATTATTCATAATGATTCGACACCTCCGTTACTTCGATGACCCTAATCGTCTTACTATGTGCCAGAATATCTCCGCCGACCAATTCCTTTCCATTTTCGTCACACGGTACTAAAGTCACCCGATATCCTGTATTTCCCAAACGAATGCTCCATTCTTTATTTCTTGCACCTTTAAGATGTTCAAAATGATATGGCGGGTATGCCACTATATCCATAAGTGAATCTGCCCGCAAAATGTAGTTCTCAGCAGCAAGCAGTTTCACCTTTACCTGTTCCGGATATCTCCACTTCTTTCTGAACTCAGAACTAAACTGTTTTCTAGCTTTCTCATTTTTATACAGAATCTGCATCCTTCTTCAATTCTCGTTACTATATTAGTAATGATATTTTACATCATATGGTTAACTATGTAAACAGGAAGACAAAGAATTCGTTACCATTACGGTAATAGATTTGAAAACAAAACCCCGCAGGTCACCGCTCTGGTGTGATTCCTCCCGTCACACAGGAAAATTCATTGTGATTCGCCTAAAACAGGGAATCGACCCGTAATTTCCGAGGTGTATTTTGAGAAAATTCATTGTGAATCGACTCAAACATCATTTTCACCCGTAAATTCCGATGCTTTTCCACTTGAAACTCAATCAAATTACGTTGTAAAAACCATTTTTTGCGATTTACAACGTAATTCGAAAAAAAATACCACTGATTTTACGGGTGGAAAAGCACTTTTTTCTTTTTACAATGAATTCTAAAAAACTGATGCAGAAAAAGACGGCCCACTTTCACCGTGAGCCGTCCTAGGGAATTA
>ONFC01000060.1 GCA_900317035.1 uncultured Eubacteriales bacterium | reverse complement strand
CGCAATTTAGGTGAGCGCTCAGGTGAATGAAGAAAGGTTTTCGCTACATTTGCATGGTTATTCGCAAAATGCTCACCTAAAACGCAATTTAGGTGAGTGCTCAGGTGAGTGAAGAAAGGTTTTCGCTACATTTGCATGGTTATTCGCAAAATGCTCACCTAAAACGCAATTTAGGTGAGTGCTCAGGTGAAGGGAGAAGGGTTTTCGCTACATTTGCATGGTTGTTCGCAAAAAGCTCACCTGAAACGCAATTTA
Source organism: uncultured Eubacteriales bacterium (assembly GCA_900317035.1). GTDB lineage: Bacteria > Bacillota > Clostridia > Saccharofermentanales > Saccharofermentanaceae > Scatonaster. The sequence goes on along the minus strand of ONFC01000060.1, from coordinate 10,997 downwards.
GGTGAGCGTTTAGGTGAGTGCTCAGGTGAGTGCTCAGGTGAGTGCTCAGGTGAGTGCCGCGCGATCCTCATTTTTTGATTCCGCGCGAAAAGCACTCTTCCCACATTTTGATTATCAAACTATCGAAACATGACAAAATCTGGAGAAAAACTGGTCAACATATGAGAAGTAATGACAAATAATGAATGCTATTATGACGTTGGATGAACATGAACGGGTTGGTTTCTTCGGCTGCGAGTTCTTGAAAAATGAAGCGGACCGCAGACAGAAAGGATGACAAATAATGCAAAACTTCGACTTTTATTCTCCCACGTATTTTGCTTTCGGAAAAGACACCGAGAACCGCGCCGGCGAACTGGTGAAGCGCTTCGGCGGAAGTAAAGTTCTGATCCACTATGGCGGCGGCAGCGTCGTCCGCTCCGGACTTCTTGACCGCGTGAAGGCATCCCTTGAGAAGGAAGGCCTTGCATTTGTCGAGCTCGGCGGCGTGAAGCCGAATCCGAGATCCGGTCTCGTATATGAAGGCATCGACCTCTGCAAGAAGGAAAACGTGGACTTTATACTCGCTGTCGGCGGCGGCTCCACGATCGACTCCAGTAAGGCGATCGCGGCAGGCACAGTCTATGACGGCGATTTCTGGGATTTTTACCAGGGTAAGCGTATTGAAAAAGCACTTCCGGTCGGAACGATCCTGACGATCGCAGCTGCAGGTTCCGAGGGCAGCCCGGACTCCGTTATCACGAAAGAAGACGGCATGTTCAAGCGTGGTGCGAGCGGAGATGCGATCCGCCCGAAGTTCAGTATTCTGAACCCGGCTCTTACACAGACACTTCCGCCATACCAGACCGCTTGCGGTATCACGGATATCATGGCGCATCTATATGAGCGCTACCTGACAAATACGAAAGAAGTAGAGGTCACCGACCGCCTTATCGAAGGCCTCCTTCTTACCATGATCCACGAAGGACCTCGCGTCATTTCTGATCCCTTTAACTACGAAGCAAGAGCAAACATCATGTGGGCCGGTATGGTCGCTCATAACAACACCTGCGGCGTCGGAAGATCCCAGGACTGGCTGTCACACATGATCGAGCATGAACTTTCCGCGCTTTATGACTGCGCTCATGGTGCCGGCCTCGCAGTCACTATGCCGGCCGTGCACACATTTGAGATGCCGCACAACGTCATGCGTTTCGCGCAGGCGGCGGTACGCATCTGGGGATGCCAGATGGATTTCGAGCATCCTGAGATTACGGCGAAAGCAGGTATCGATGCTTTCAGAAGATTCCTGATCTCCATCGGTATGCCGGAAGATCTTGAATCGCTTGGCGCAGATTCAGATGATATTCCGAAACTTGTTAATTCACTACTTTACGGGGATGGTGGATCCGGAAAGATCTCCGGTTTCGTCACCCTTGACGAAGATAGCTGCACTAAGATCTATAAGATGATGGTGTAAGTTATATGGATTATAGCCAATACGAAACCTTCGATTTCGACAGCATAAGTGCCTTTAATCTTTCTACGGGATATAAGGGGAGATCATTTAGGATGCACTGGCATTCCTATGGCGAGATCCTCCTCGTGGGTGAAGGCGAGAAGAACATCTACAAGGTTAATCAGAATACATATCAACTCAGTGAAGGTGATTTCGTGTTGGTGTGGCCGATGGAAATGCATGCGATCATCGATGCGGACAGGGAGCAAGCTCTAGTCATCCAGTTCAGCAATTCGTTCATGAATTCCCTGCTCGATCTTCAGAGGATCATGCATTTCTATCGGAATCTCCACGTAATTGAGAGAAAGAAACATCCGCAGCTCTGTGCGAAGCTGACAACGATCTCGTACAGGATGAAGGATATTTTCCTCTCTGAAGATAGAAACCGCGAGCTTACCTGCTGCATGCTCCTGATGGAGTTCATCCTCGCACTTGACGAGCACAGGCATGAGTTCGCCGAGGAGCTGAATTCGGAAAACCAGAAGAATGTCTGCACTGACGATGTCATGCGCCGGATGATCATGGTGACCGACTACATCAAGAACAACCTCACGGCGGAAGACCTCTCGCAGCAGACAATGGCGGACAAAGCCGGTATCAGCAAGGACTATTTTTCCCGTATCTTTAAGAGCGTGACCGGCACGAACTACAGCAAGTGGCTGAACATGATCCGCATGGAAAAGGCGATCGAGCTTTTGTCCCAGGACGGGATGTCCCTTACCGAGGTGGCGATGCTGTCGGGCTTTAGGAGCATCTCGAGCTTCAACCGCGTATTCTTCGAGGAGAAGGGCATGGCGCCCGGCGAGTACAGAAATCTGTTCCTGAAGTCGAATGATAATTCCTGAAAAGCACTTGCCGATCATCGAGCTTCTGAAAGAAACCTCTGAGATCTTAGGTCAGTAAGGGGATATACACCGCGCCTCGCAAAGGCAAGAGCTTTCTACGAGACAGTATCAATTCCATAAGGAGAAATCATATGAAAAAGAAAGCATTATTTATCGGCGGCACCGGCACGATCAGTACCGCTATCGTGAAAAGACTCGCCAACGATCTTGACTGGGAGGTCTGGGTATTAAACAGAGGAAACCGATCCTCCGTACTTCCGGAGAGCGTGAAACTCGTAACGGCAGACATCAACGACGAAGCCGATGTCCTTTCAAAGATCGGCGACACGACATTTGACTGCGTATGTGAATTCATCGGATTCACCGTCGATCAGGTCGAGCGCGACTACCGCCTTTTCAAGGGAAAAACGAAACAGTATATCTACATCAGTTCCGCCTCCGCATATCACAAGCCGGCGGCGTCCTATGTGATCACCGAAGGAACATCACTCGCGAATCCTTACTGGGAGTATTCCAGAAACAAGATCGCCTGCGAAGAGTTCCTCATGAAGAAGTATAAAGAAGAAGGTTTCCCGGTCACGATCGTCCGTCCGAGCCACACCTATGACGAGAGAAATATCCCGCTCGGCGTGCACGGCAACAAGGGCCCGTGGCAGGTCATCAAGCGTATGCTCGACGGAAAACCGGTCATCATCCAGGGCGACGGATCGAGCCTCTGGACCGTTACCTGGAATGCGGATTTTGCCATCGGTTACACCGGCCTCATGGGTAACCGCCACGCCATCGGCGAAGCATTCCAGATCACCTCGGACGAGACCCTCACTTGGGATCAGATCTACGCTACCGTCGCAGATGTCCTCGGTGTCGAGCTGAAGGCCTATCACGTATCGACTGACTTCCTTCGTGCTGTCGGCGACCCGCTCGGTTTTGACTTCACGGGATCGCTCCTCGGCGATAAGTCCGTCTCTGTTGTTTTCGACAACAGCAAAATTAAGAGAATCGTTCCGCAGATGACCACCAATATCCGTTTCGACACCGGTGTGAAGATCGCTCTCGACTATGTTCTGTCCCATCCGGAATGCCAGGTCGAAGATCCTGAGTTCGACTCTTTCTGCGACAAAGTCATCGACACCATCGAGAAAGCAAAAGCGAGTTTTTGATATGGATTAGTGTAAGGTAGGATAGAATTCGATATTTTGAAAATATAGATGATGTTTAAAGCATGGTTTTGCATCTATAATTCTAAAAATCGAAGATATATCCTATCACGGCATAATCCAGAAATGCGAAAATTCAAAATATAGATTAGTTTTTCCTTTTAAACGATAGGATATAAAACCAAAATTCAAAAAAATGGATGCATCACCGCATCCGCGATAGGAGGAACCCCTATGAAAATGATCGATGTTAAGAACGGTCCGAAGAATGTCTCCCGCATCGTTCTCGGCTGCATGCGCATGCCCGCGCTCTCGACAGAAGAAGCGGCGAAAATGATTGAGACTTCCGTGGACCTCGGGATCAACTACTTTGACCACGCAACCTGCTACGGGGCCGGTGATGCCGAGACGCGTTTCGGCGATGCGCTCCCGCTGACCGGTATTAAGAGAGAAGATATCTACCTTCAGAGCAAGGTCGGCCTGCACTTCGATACGATGGAGTTTAACTGGAGCAGGGAAGACATCTTGAAAAGCACTGACGAGATCCTTTCCCGATTAAAGACCGACTATCTCGATGCACTGCTCCTGCATCGCCCGGATCTCCTTTATGATCCGGAAGAGATCGCGGAAGCATTTGACGAACTGGAAAAGACCGGCAAGGTCCGCCACTTCGGTATCAGTAACACGACACCGATGCAGATCGAGCTTCTGAAAAAGTTTGTCAAGCAGCCGCTTGTGTTTAACCAGCTGCAGCTCTCTCTCGATCAGTCCCAGATCATCGATCAGGCGCTGTATCTCAATAACAAGACCACGGATATGTCCATCGACAGAGATAACGGCGTCCTCGATTACTGCCGTCTCCACGACATCACGATCCAGGCCTGGTCGCCGCTTCAGATCGGTATGTTCAAGGGCTGTTTCGTCGATCACCCGGACTTCCCGGAATTGAATGCGAAACTTTCTGAACTCGGGGAGAAGTACGGTGTGCCGAAGACCGCGATCGCGATTGCATGGATCCTCCGTCACCCCGCGAATATGCAGGTCATCGCCGGCACCATGAACCCTGATCACCTGAAGGATATCTGCGAGGCAACCAAGGTCGATCTGACGCACAACGAGTGGTACCAGCTCTACCTTGCATCCGGCAAGTTCCTGCCGTAAGCGATCCCCGGATCTGCGCGAAGCATCTCTGTACGCTAATTATCGTGCCGCGCGATCCTGCCGCTATCTGCTAAAATGAAACTAACGAAAACAATTATAGGAGATCTTCCGATGAATAAGGTGAAATGGGGAATTATTGGAACCGCAAATATCGCCAGATGGGGCATGATCCCCGGCATGAAACAGTCGCCATCCTGCGAGCTCTATGCCATTGCGGGAAGATCCCTCGAGAAGGCTCAAAAGTATAAAGAAGACTACGGCTTCGAGAAAGCCTACGGCAGCTACGATGAGCTTCTTGATGATCCGGAAGTGCAGGCTGTCTATGTCCCGCTTCCAAATGACATCCATGTGAAGTGGGTGACCGAAGCGCTAAAGAAGGGGAAGCACGTTCTTTGTGAGAAGCCCCTTGCGCTGAATGCCGACGAAGCGAAGCTCATGTTCGATACGGCAAAGGAGAACGGCGTGATCCTGATGGAGGCTTACGCATATCTCCACAGCCCCTACATCGACAACCTGAAGAAGGACATCAAGTCCGGGATCATCGGCGATGTGGACTTTATCGATACCGCCTTTGTGACGCAGGGCTATAAGGAAGATTTCCGTCTCCATAAGGAGCTTGGCGGCGGAGCATTTTACGATCTCGGCTGCTACTGCACGACCATGATCTTGTCGCTCATCGATTCCGATCCTTCCTTTGTAAAAGCAGCCGCAGAGTTTTCCGACCTCGGTGTGGATCTTTCCACCGCCGGTATTCTCCGGTTTGAAAACGGTGCCAGAGCGTCTTTCCAGGTCGGCATGATCCTTGATCAGAACAGTAATTCCAGATTTGACCGTCTTTATATCCACGGCACGACCGGCTCCATCCGCTCCGATGTGGAGTACAACCAGGAAGGCGAGGTCAGCTATAAGATCTTCACCCGTGACCGCATCATCGAGCGGAAGATCTTCGTTCCGAATAACTATTCTCTGGAAGTGGAGCAGCTTGACCGCTGCATCTTACATGGAGAGACACCGCATATTACGCCGGAGTTCTCCTTGAAAAACACCCGCCTCATGGATCAGGTTCTGTCTGACATCGGCTTTTGGAAATAATTATCTCACCAGATCCGGGTGCGCCTCATAGAAGGCTTCCTTATCCACATACATCCGTTCATCTGCTTCATGCAGTCCCTTCAGGATATCCTTGGAATTCGGAAGGAAACTGTATCCTGCAGCAAAACATGCATTCTTAAATCCCAGATCCGCCGCTCTTGCCCGCTCGACTGCATCCGCGAGGAAGCTTTCCGTGGTATTCGGCATAAGGATCATGTACTCATCTCCGCCGGCGCGGAAGACCTCTCCGTCTTGAAAGATATCCGCCAGTACATGTGCAGCGTTCTTCAGAAGCTGGTCGCCGGCGCCATGTCCGTTCTCATCGTTGGTGCGCTTTAATCCGTTGATATCCGCGAACACGATGCCCAGATTCTCGAAAGGATCTTCGTAGCGGAGGATCGAGTCAATGCGGTTATTCATCTCGTTTCTGTTTAGAACGCCTGTGAGCATATCGACAGAGCTTAAGGTTTTCATGTCCTTAAGAAGCTGATGGGTCGCCAGAGAAGATGCGACGAAATATGTTGTAAGCTCGAGCGCTTCTTTGATGTTGGCCGCGTTGCTGATTTCAAAATTCGTCGCCCACATATAGCCCAGAAGTTTTCCGGAATTCTTAAGAGGGAAGAAGACGATGCTGGTGACATCTGCGCCTGTCAGGGAGTTATACCAGACAGGATTCTTCTCCTTGATGTAGTCCATATCGTTTTCGTCTTTGATGATCAGGCAGTTGCTTCCGGAGAGCGTATCCGGCCAGGTCTCGACGATACTGTAGAAGTCCCGATCCATATTCAGGATATTCGCCATACTTTCCAGTCCGCTGTTTTCCGCTCTGTCGTCGGCCAGAACCTCACATGTCTTTTCTTTCTGATCGACAGTCAGGATGGTGCAGGAACTTGCGTTACAGATCTTTCGGATTTCGACGATGACATCATTGATCGTCTGCTTGAAGTCCGTGGATCCATGGAGCTTGATACAGGTGTTCAGTACAGCGTCCGTGACTTCGTGATTGACTTTCTTCGCCATTTGCTCAGTGTCCGCCTGCTGCGTGACTTCCTGCGTATAGGTGCAGTAGTAGATGTTTCCTTCGTTATGGAGAGGAAGTAAGAACAGATTGAACCAGAAGTCGAAGCGGTCCGGGTGCACATAGGTGTGTACCGGCTTTTTCAGTACGGCGGCGCGGTAGCATATCTCTTCAAAGTTCAGATCCTTCGGGAAGTAATTCTGGTACAGGCTGTTCGGTATGAACTTATTCATCATCAGCTGCGGTCCGTCCCATGCTGATTCGATAGAATCGATATATGCTTTGTTTCCGGTTACGATCCTGATATCCCCGCGCTTTCCGTCTTCCTTCATCTCGACGGACATCACGCAGGTCATCGTATCCAGACAATCTACGAATTTCTGAAGATCCATACCGTACCTCCCGGTGAGCTAACCTGCTTCTTCGAATAGTACATTTCTATAATACCAAGAAAAATACATATTTACAGTGAACAAACAGTAAAAAGCCTATAATTTATCCCTGTTTTATTAAATCTGAAAAGTGTTAAGATGATTTTGGAAAAGAACTTGCACGAGAAGATCCTTGCTGTTGAGGTCCATTTGTGGCATTGGAGGAATAAGAAAATGAAGATCTGCCCGAAGTGCGATGCACAGAATGCAAACAATGCACCTGTCTGTAAGAACTGTGGTGCGAATCTGAATGAGACCCCGGATGTGAAACCTGCCGAATATGCAGAGGAAAAACCTCCGTACCACTTAGGTCTGGCGCTCCTGTTTTTCTTCCTGTCTTTTATCGTTTCCTCGGTAAAAATGCTTATCCCCGAAAACATCGATTACCCGGACTATTCGGAGCCTTGGGTCTATCTCTATTACGCCGCCATTGTAGCCGGTGTCGTTTTCCTGATCCTGGGATTTGTCTGCATGCGCGGACTTCTTAAATCTAAGCCTATTCCCGGAAAAGGCATCTTCGTGATCATGATCAGCATCATCGTGTCCTGCCTGATACTGATGGATGTATTCTCGGTCGGCCAGACCCTGATCCTCGGTGACAACGAAGCGGAGATCTCCAGACAGATGGAGACCCTTGATGACTCCTTCTGATTAATGATCTGCTTTATTTATTTATCTGAAAGAATGGAGATTTATAGTGAGGATTTCCAGTACTAAGTCAAGAAACGGATCCATCGCCGCACGCGCTGTAGCCGTTATTCTGTGTGGCTCTTTTGCACTTCCCCTTACAGCCTGTAATAAGAGAAACTATAAGGGAGAAGTAGATAAGTTCATTGATGTAGTCGGCTCCGAGCTAGGCGGCTCTGACTATGTTTTGGAGAGCGTTGAGGATGCCTCTGACCTTTTCTTCGAAACCAGGGATCTTGATGAGACTCGTTTGGTGGAAGAATGGTTTGGCAAGGATTATCGGTCAGATTACTTTGCTGAATTAGAGATGTACAATGGCCTGTTCTACAGAGGTGAATATAAAGATCTGTGGGATCAGTATGAGGAAAGGTTCCGTGAGGAAGAGACTTTTTTTGATGCTGCCGGCGGTCTTAGGAAAGAATTTTCGCAGTTACCGGTAAACCCGACGGGCGAAAGTCTGATCGCACTTCTTGAAAGCCGGCTGTTCGGACTGGACAGAAGGGCAGTCGAGCTGATGCGCCCTTACTCTACGGAAGACGCTGTCTATTATTCAAATAATTATTATGAAAGAACAGGTGAAAAAGGCATGCATGCTTATTCAGGTATGCGCGTGATCTTTAAGAGTACTTCGGATGCGAAGGAATACTGGAGCCGATTTGTTGATGTGGATGACTCATATAAATATGCTCTTATGATGAGAGCAGATGATAGCATTCCTGCTGATTATGATTTGAATGATAAGCAAAAGAAAGCACTGAAGGCCTTCCACGACATGGATGAAGAAAACTATGAATATGACGAGAAGAAAAACGAAGGACATATGACACTTCACCTTGGCCTTAAGAATAATGTTCTCAATTCGGTTGAAGAAGCTTTGTTTTCTATAAAGATAAGCGGACGAGAAGTTACTATGCTCTCTTGTTATTTTATACAATATTCCGGCAGTTTAAAGAAGATCGGCAAGCTTTATGAAGAACTTGATCTGAATAATCCTCTGGATACCGATCTCCATGGAGTCGAAGCTGATGTTACTCCTGACGAGTTTGCGGAGTATGAGAAATACCCGGATCAGCTTGCAAGGTTTTTTCTGTATTATGCACGCCCCCAAGGCGCGTGGAATGGAGTAGGTATAGCAGATTGGAGCCTTTATGCACAACTGATATTCTATCTCCCGGCAGTTAAATTCCCGGAACAAGCCGCTTGGGTCCTCTTCGAGTACGATGATCCTTGGGATTACTTAGATGAATTGCAGAGCTGACCTGCAGAGCAAAAAGGAAAACCTGACCTGCGAAACTAAAAGACAAATCAGAGCGATCACTGCTTTTTGATTAGTGTCGCGCAGAGTTCCGCCATCTCTTCCGGCGATTCCTTCATGCCTTCGGAAAACCATGTAGCGATCACATTATTCATCGCGCCTTCTTCGGCGATGAGACGGTATCTTTCCGTTTTTTCGGAAGAAGGGAAGACCACATCGACGAATGTGTTCTGGTTAAAGAGCATCTTTGCGGTGAGGTTTGCATTAATGAAGAGAGAGAAGGATTCCTTGTGCTCCTTTATCGTCTTGAAAAGCTCCAGATACCAATCGTAGCTTAATTTGCCGTTTCTATTCATCCCGTTCAGTTCATGCATCCTACTGATCAGGGATTTCCCGATCTCAGAAAGAAGATCCTCTTTGCTTTCGTAATTTCTATAGAACGCCGTTCTGGAAACTCCGGCCCGATCGACCAGTTCGGTGATGGAGATCTTTTCAAAAGGCTTTTCGTTCATCAGGTAGATCAGGGCAATACTAAGACTCTCCCTCGTCACCTGGTTGATCTGACGGTTTTTATCATTTCTGAAAACCGTATCGCCATGGGTGTCAAAGGGGGTTACATTTTTTTGTCTTCTGTCTCTTTTGGACTGTGGCATATCGAAGAACCTCATCTGTTCTGATAAAATATATGTGTTTACAAGTGTAATATCTTATTAGAAAATAGCAAACACTCTTTGTACTATTTCATGCCGAAGCACCCCCAACCAGCTTCCTGTAAGAGTGTTTGCTATTTCTATTTTTTCACCTGGATCAGCCGCTTGTAAAAGCAGTCTGCATAGCGTTCGCGAAATATATCTTTAACAATTTGTTGAAAAACCTCAACTTCTCCGTAAAACAGTTGACACGGATACCCTATAGAATACAATTGATAATCTATTATCGAGAATGCTGTCTGAAGAGCCAGTCTATTTCAGTATGCATAAAAATGGGGAGGCCTTAGTATGAAGCTAAAAAGAATCCTTGCAACAACCGTATCTCTGGTGATGATCACCGGAATTCTTCCTGCTACCGCGTTCGCGGAGAATGCCCGTGCGGCGGATGCGGTCAGCTATGTGGACCGTTCCTGGGATGGAAGTCAAGTCGTCTCGGAGACAAAGCAGGTAACAGATTATATTTCGTTCGATGACCTTATTCCGGTGAATCAAACATTCGAGCTTACTGACGGGAAGTGGTATGTTGTTGAAAACAGCAAATCTTTACCTTTCAAGGTGAACTGCGCCGGAACGGTGAATATCATTATTTGCGATGGAACCGAGCTGAAGATTGAAAATGTCGGAGGTTTAAGTGTTCCAGAGACCGCGACGTTAAATGTCTATGGACAGGAGAATGATGCCGGAACACTGAACTGCACCTCCTTTCAAAATCCATACTGCGCAGGTATTGGAGGAAGAGAAGGAGAAGGATGCGGAGACATCAATATATATGGCGGTACTATCAGAGCAACCGGTGGTAATCAGGCTTCCGGCATAGGAAGCGGTAAGGGCGCGGATATGAATGGTACTATACGCGTGTTTGGAGGAAAGGTTGTTGCTAATGCCACCGACCGAGGCACATATGGTACAGGAATTGGAGCCGGCTTTAATGGAAATATGAACGGTAATCTGATCATATACTCTGGTAGTGTTGATGCCAAAGGCGCAAATTCTGCAGGAGTAGGAGCCGCTGCTTTTGATGTTGCAGGAAAAGGAAACATGACAGGCTCTGTTTTGATTTATTCCGGATCCTTAGACGCTACATGTGCTAATAACCAAGATTGGGATGAAAAAAATGGTGCGGGTATTGGAACCAGTGTTTCA
>ONFC01000004.1 GCA_900317035.1 uncultured Eubacteriales bacterium | reverse complement strand
ACGCAAAGATATCTCCACCACGGTCCGTCATCCAGTCCGCAGCTCTTACTCATGAGCATCGTACCGATCAGGCAGCAAATAAAATCATACACACCGACACCCAGAAGATACGCTGCCGGGCGGACGTTACTCATCATCAGCGCGCGAAGTGTCCCCTTCTCTTTTTCTTCCGAGATGATCGCGCTCATCGACACGATCGGCGCCATCGCCATATACATGATGCTGAAGAGTTTCAGGTAGAAAAACTCCGGCATGTCATCGACCTTCACGGCGTTACTCATCACGATCGTCATGATCGGAAACATGATGAACTGGATCAGGACCGCTCTGTTCTTTCTCGTATCGAGTACCTGTTTTCTAAAGATTGCTGTGGCTTCTCTCATCTTCTTACACCTCCAGTTTTCTGCCCGTGAGTTCCATGAACACGGTCTCCAGATTCGGTTCCTTCGAGTGGATCGTGCTGAGTTTTCCTTCCTTCAGGAATTCCGCGATCTGTGCGCTCGTTTCTTCTGCATTTTCTCTATTCATTTCCAGCGAGACTGTCTCACCTTTCGTGGTTACAAGCTCGATCTTTTTCTGATGATCATAGCGGAGGCACAGTTCTTTTGGCGCGCCTCTTTCTACTATTTTTCCTTCATTGAGAAGGACCAGGTGATCGCAGAGTTTCTCCGCTTCCGTCATGTTATGCGTCGTCAGGAAAATGATCGTTCCGGCGTCTTTTCTCTTTCTTATGATCTCGTGTATCTCGCTGCTGGTCTGCGGATCAAGCCCGCTTGTCGGCTCATCCAGGAAAAGGACCTTGGGATGTGCCAGAAGTGCTCTTGCCAGGCGGAGGCGCTCCTTCATGCCTTTACTTAATTTCTTCACTTCTTTTTTCTCGGCATCTTCCAGCTCCACTTCTTTGAGAACTGTCGCGATCTCCGCGTCACCGACACCGTAGATATCCGCGAAAACGCGAAGGTTCTGATAGCAGGTCAGTCTCTCATACAGGCCGAAGTCATCCATCATGACACCAAACTGTTTCTTATCTGCGCCGGTGAGCTTTCTGACATCTTTGCCATTGATCATCGCTGCGCCTTCTTCAAACTTAAGCTGTCCGGTCAGCACTCTGATCAATGTTGTCTTACCCGCACCGGACGGTCCGAGAAGTCCGAAGATCTCCCCGTCCTCGATCGTCATCGAAATACCATCGAGCACTTTTTTATCACCGAAGCTCTTTGAAATCCCTGTAACTGAAATCATCTCTGCATCCTCCTGTTTTCACCGGCATCAAGTGATGCCTTGCCGACGGACCACCCGCCGCGCTTACTTCGTCTTTCTTTCAAGACGGAGGATACCAGCCCCGAAAAGCCTGCGCAATAGGGCTTTGCGCGAGTTGCCAAAAGGGATGCATAAGTTGCAGAAAGCAATGGGTGAAATAACGGAGCAGTGCTTTTCCGGCATTTACCCATAAAATTTCCTAACAGCGATTTTTATCCGTATATTCACACTCCCTTTTACGGATAAAATCACAAAAAACACATTTCTATCCGCAAACTCAAAGAAGTCTTTACGTATAATTTTGCAAGAAATGCAATTTTATCCGCAAAATCACATCTCCCCATACGGATAATATCGCAGAAAACGCAATTTTATCCGTAAAAGCATCTCTACTCTTACGGATAAAATTACAAAAAATGGAACTATATCTGCAGTCTCACATTTCACCTTACGGATTATTTCTGCTCAAGACGCATCAGGACATGGTCGGATCATTCACGACGCCAACGAAAAGAGGCAGTCCCGTATCACTTACGATTTCAAATACGAACGGCCGATCCAGGATGAATTCGAAATGTTCTTTGGTTTGTCCGGCTCCGGCCAAAAGGATTGTAGCAGAAACCGCTTTACATCCTTCTTCATCGATCATGATACGTGTGTTCTGTTCGATTGAATTCACGTAGAAGTTTTCATCACTCTTACCCACCAGCGGACTGAAATCGGCGTCTCCCGCTTCAAATAGATCCTCTATTCCCAAAGCCTTCAGGTAATCATTCAGTTTTATGTCAGAAGAGATATCGAACTTCGGCACTTCCATATGAACACTAGCGGCCTCTATTGTTTTATCCCATTTATAGGACTCTGTGTTCAAAAACTGAAGGAGTTCTTCATCCATCAGCAGTTCTTCCGGTGTCATTCCTTCTTCCGGGAGAATGAACCGTACGCTGCCATTGTTAATAATCGGCAAGGATACACATTCAAAATGATCTCCATAGAAATTCTCATGCCCCGTTTCCGTACACATATACTTGCAGTTCACATCACCTAAAGGGGCATGGAATGTTCCATCCTTCGTCTCGCTCTTTAGAAAAGGATCCGCCCATTTCCCACAGTAATTCACGGTAGAAACAAGAGCTATCATCAGATCCGGATCCAGCTTCAGATCGGAGAGCATGTTTTCAAGAAGCCCATCCGTCTGCTCGTTGATCCATTCGCGGAGTTTCTGACTATATTTCTCCGATGATGGATCGCCGGAATACGAAGAAGCGAAATAGTTGTTCGCCAATGTATCCAGTACGGACTGTTCATAATTCCGTCCAGTATTCATCCAAAGTGAATTAGCCAGTACCAGTTTAGACAATCCATCGTCCATATAATTAGCAAGCCAGATCGACTTGGCACGCTCACGAAGCGTTGCAATATCCGGCTGATGCAAAACATCCAGGATCTGCTGCTGTGTTGTTCCGTCCGTGATTTCTGCAGTCATTCCCAGTGCCATATACAGGCAGAGGGGCGAGAACGCCTTATTCCCATTCCCTGTATCCGAAAAGATAACACCCAGCACATCTTTCAAATACGCATCGTAGCCGTCCTGATATCCCTCCGGCTGCTTACGCAAAGCCATCACTGCCTGAAGGTACTCCTGACTTTTTTCCTTATCATACCCCCTCGTAAGTTCCGGATTCTCCGGCATCTCCGGATACCTGGGCGAAGCCATCAGCGTCCCGGATTTCAAATCCTGCTTATATTTCCCGGTAATCTTTCCCCTCACGTAAGGGTAAATCGTATATCCCAGAATACCCACTATAAGGGCGGCAGCCACGGCGCCAAGAACGATCTTCCACTTTTTCCGTGTCTTTCTTATCGGTGTGACGGCAGCATCTGCCACAACTTTTTCGTCTAGTTCAGACATCATTTCCAACATATCTTTTCCGTTCATAGGAAATCCTCCTTTTCCAGAAAACTTTTCAGTTCCTTTCGCATCCGGGAAAGCATCGTCCGGACTTTGTTATCACTAAATCCATACGCAGCCGCAATAACCGATGTGTTTTCCATATAGAAATATCGTCTGACAAACACTCTTCTTTTTTCATCCGGCTGCGCCAGAAGAAACCGGCTGACTACCTCCGCAAAAGCTTTTCCTTCTATCTCTTCTTCGACGCTGATCTTGGAAGGAATACACTGTTCCAGTTCGGAAGATAGTTCCTCGACATACGCATGCCGCTTGCACCGATGTTCGTATATGCAGCGGTTCAGTGATTTTGCCCGTATGATCTTCGAGAGAAAAGCCAGAAGATACTCTCTCGGCTCACTCGGCGGAATACGGTTCCAGGCTTCCAGATACGTATCATTCACACATTCTTCCGCGGTCTGTTCATCCTGTGTGATACGGAACGAAATATGATTCAGTCTCGCGCCGTACTGATCCGACACGACACGAAGCGCTTCTTCATCCCGTCTCAAAAAGAGATCCACAATCTCACTGTCACGCACCCGGCAATCCTCACCTTCACTAAAGCTTTCACCCTATATATCAACAAAACACCACAAAGTGTTACAACAATCTATCCTAATAATGCCACAAAAACCCAAGCGACGAGTCCCCGAAAGGCAAAAGAAGATCGAGACAGCCTCAAAAAAGAGCAACAAAAAACCTCTCAGCGACGAGTTACGCGAAGCGTACTGTTTGAGTCGAGGAGAGGTTATTTTGTTGCTCTTACTTAATTAGGCTGTCTCGATCTTCGAAGCCTTCTCCAGGCCCAGCATCTTGACCGCATCTTCTCTCATCTTGAACTTCAGGATCTTGCCTGCTGCGTTCATCGGGAAAGCGTCAACGAAAGCGACATAACGCGGAGTCTTGTGCTTTGCCATGTGATCTTTGACATACTTCTTAACATCATCTTCAGTAAGCGTGGAACCTTCCTTCTTGATGATGCAGGCCATGATCTCTTCACCATACTGCTCATCCGGAACACCGATGACCTGAACGTCGGAAACATCAGGATGTGTATAGATGAACTCTTCGATCTCCTTCGGGTAGATGTTCTCACCACCACGGATGATCATATCCTTGATACGGCCGGTGATCTTGTAGTAGCCTTCCGGTGTACGGCGGGCCAGGTCACCTGTATGGAGCCAACCATCTTCATCGATCGCAGCCTTCGTCGCCTCCGGCATTTTGTAGTAGCCCTTCATGATGTTGTAACCGCGTGCGCAGAACTCACCATCTACGTTATCCGGCAGGACTTCATTGGTAGCAGGATCTACGATGCGGCACTCAACACCCGGAAGTTCTTTACCGACAGTCTGTACACGGACTTCGATAGAGTCATCGACACGGCTCTGGGTGCATCCCGGAGCAGCCTCTGTCTGACCGTAAACGATCGTGATCTCTTTCATGTTCATCTTATTCACAACGTCTTCCATGACCGGGATCGGGCAGGGAGATCCTGCCATGATACCTGTTCTCATGTAAGAGAAATCTGTCTGCTCGAAGTCCGGATTCTCAAGAAGCGCGATAAACATCGTCGGAACACCATGCATCGCTGTAACACGGCGGGCCGTGATGGAAGCAAGTACTTTTCGAGGAGAGAAGTAATCGAGCGGGACCATCGTAACACCGTGGGTTACGGAAGCGGTCATTGCGAGTACCATACCGAAGCAGTGGAACATCGGCACCTGGATCAGGAGTCTGTCCTCGGTGGAGAGGTTCATGCAGTCACCGATGCACTTACCGTTGTTGAGAACGTTTCTGTGCGTGAGCATAACGCCCTTCGGGAAACCTGTCGTACCGGATGTGTACTGCATGTTGCAGACTTCGTCCGGTTTTGTCGCATCGATCATGGCGCGCAGATCCGCATCGCTGACCTTGCCGTCTGCCGTCTCGAACTCATCGTCCCAGAAGAAGCAGCCGTCGTAACGGTTGTCGATCGTGATGACGTTCTTTAAGTACGGAAGTCTCTCGGAGACCATCTCGCCCGGCTTGGATTTCGCAAGTTCAGGGCAGATCTCATTGACGATATCGACGTAGTTGATGTCCTTGTAGCCGTCCATCATGACGAGCGTGTCGGAATCGGACTGACGCAGCAGGTACTCGATCTCGTGGATCTTATAGGCAGTATTTACGGTAACCAGAACCGCGCCGATACGTACGCAGGCCCAGAATGTCAGGAACCACTGCGGACGGTTGGTGGCCCAGAGCGCTACGTGAGAGTCCTTCTTGACGCCCATCGCCATGAGCATCTTGGAAACACGGTCTACATCATCTCTGAACTCGCTGTATGTTCTTGTATAGTCACGCATCGTGTAGGCAAAAGCAGTCTGATCCGGGAACTCGGTCGCGACCTTATCGAGCATCTGACCGAAGGTCATCTCGACGAGCACGTCCTTCTCGAACATTCTCTGGCCCTTGCCTTTTTCGACATACTTGATATTGGAAGGAACGACCTCGATCGGAGCCTCCGGACGAACCTGTGCCTTGCTTTCTTTCTTAGAAGGCTCGATCACTTTCTTCGTGCCCTTGGTCTTCTCCCAGGTCCTTACGAAGTTGATGAACTGCGGGAATACGATCGCTGCACTCTCGATCTCTTTGGCCCATCTCTTTACCCACTCGAGGGATACAAATCCGTCGTAGCCGTTTTTATCCAGCAGCTCGAAAAGCGCTTCCAGCGGAAGATCTCCGTGTCCCGGCAGGCGGTAAGCCACGGTTCCGTCTTCTTCCTTGATGGAATCCTTCACGTGGATATAGCGGACATACTCACCGACATTTGCCCATGTTGTCTCGACGGACTCGCCGAAATAACGGAACGGGTGATGCACGTCCCAGAGTACTTTTACGTAAGGAGAATCTACCGCCTCGATGAGTTTACGAAGACGCGCGGTATCTGCATAAACACCATTGGTCTCGACAAGCAGTGTGACGTTCTTGCCCTCGCACAGCGGAGCCAGATCCTTCAACTCTGCGATGATCTTCTCATCATCGACTTCGCCTTCCGGTGCCGGATGGGCATCCGCGAGGATACGTACATAGGAAGCACCGCACTTATTGGCAAGTGCGACATATTCACCGATCTCGGTCGGCGCGATCTTGGCGCCGTCTTCGTAAGCCAGTACACAGTTGGAGGAGAAGCATGGAATCTCCAAACCGAGCTTTCTAAGGTTTTCCATGGTGCGGTCCACTTCCGACGGAAGGAACGGCTTTGCATGGGACGCGGTGATCTCTTCACCAAGTCCTCTGATCTCGATTCCCGCATAGCCAAGGTCGTGAGCCATCGGATAGATGTCCTTCCAGGACCACTCGGGGCATGCCAGTGTAGAAAAAGCAAGCTTCATCGCCATTTCGAAAAACCTCCGTCAAAAAAGCCGTGATACATCATTGCGGAATATCACAGCATAGGATTATTTAACGGGATTAGCATACACCCATAAATTCAGAAAAGGAACGGTTAAATTGCGCTTTGGGGCAAGAAAGGCAAAAAAGCGAAAGAAAATGCAAACTCCTATGACCTTACGGGGTGGCGTTCCGTCTTTTCCGCGCGAAAAGCACTTGTCAGGGATACCCCGGCTGGCCGGCCGTTCTTCCGTCAGGCCGTCAGACAGGTTTCGTCTCGAAAAGCACTCCTACCTCGTTTTCCAGGATCGGGCAGCCCCAGATATTTCCCTGTACGAAGTCGCACTGGTACTTCGTGAGGATATCGAGCTGTCTTCTGTCATCGACACCTTCGGCGACGACCTTGATCTTCATCTGGTGCACCAGACCGATGATCGAGCCGACCATGAGGCGCTGGGCATTCTTGATCGGGAGCTCATCGACGAACGACTTATCGATCTTCAGTACATTGATCGGGAGCTGCTGGAGATAGTTCAGTGAAGAGTAACCGGTACCAAAGTCGTCGAGTGCGACGGTAATACCCATCGCGGAGATCTCTTTGAGTACTTTTACAGCATAATCAACATTTGAAACCATGACGGACTCGGTAACTTCGAACTCGAGGTTCTTCGTATCGACACCGGTCTTCTGGATGATGCGCTTGACGGACTGCAGGAACATCGGGCTCATCAGCTGGACAGCGGAAATATTGACGGACATGATGCCGTCCCAGTTATATGTCTCTTTGATGCGGTTCAGTGTCAGGCAGGCAGTCTCGAGGACCCACTCACCGAGCGGCACGATAAAGCCGACAGACTCGGCAACCGGGATAAACTCCGTCGGCGGAACTTCGCCGAATCTCTCGGAATTCCATCGGCAGAGTGCCTCGAATCCGCGGAGCTTTCTCTCTTTCATATCAAACTGCGGCTGGAATGCGAGATACAGTTCCCTGTTCTTGATCGAGCTCAGAAGCTTGCTCTCGTACTTCATCTTCCGCATGATGTCGTCCTTCATCTCTTTTCTGAAGAACTGCACCATGTTCTTGCCGTATTCTTTTGCCTTATACATCGCGGTCTCCGCGCACTTGATCAGCTCGGCGGATGTCGTTCCGTCCTGCGGGAAGAAGGACACACCGAAGCTGGCGGTCACGGTGTACTCGGATTCTTCGATACTAAATGGCTTGGAGAGTGTATCTCTTAGGTTCTCAACGTAATTGAGCATGTCTTCGTCCGAGAACTGGCGCTGCACGATGATCGCAAACTCATCTCCGCCCCAGCGGCCGATCATGTCTTCCTGATCGATCGAGGAAGTCAGGCGGGATGCCGCGGACTGCAGCACCATATCACCGACCTTATGACCCATGGAGTCATTGATCGTCTTAAAGTTGTCGAGATCCACATAGATCAGGGCAAACGGCATGTTCTTGTTCGAAAGGATACTGATCAGAAGATCCATACGGTCGGTGATCTTCACGCGGTTCGGAAGTCCGGTGACCGTGTCGAAGTGGTTCATCTGGTAGAGACGTTCCTCATTCTCCTTCATCGCACGGTTATATTCCTTAAGAAGCGTATTCTGGCGCTTCGTCTCTTCTTCTCTCTTCTTAAGATCGGTATTGGCCTGCTCGAGTTCCTCGGTCTTTGAGGCGACCCGCTCGATCTCATGCGCCACGCGACGGTTGTATGCCAGGATGATGCCGACGATGATCACGCTCAAGATCGTTGTCGCCAGACCGTTCAGTGCGAAAGTATCTTCGAACCGGACCATTGCCACGATCGTCGCAACGATCTGCAGCACCGACACTACGATCACTGCGTAAAAACCCTTCATGCTCTGGGACTGGACGATCAGGATCGAGAGCATAAGCTGCACGAGTGAGAAAACTCCACGGAAAGGGACCAGGAAATCAAGTGCGGAAACAGAACCAACTAATGCATTTAATACGACAAAGAGAAGGAACAAAATCACATATGCGGCGATCTTTAACGCAGCGAAACGATGATTCTCTGCAGGATGCAGACTGGTATCGACGAATCTTTCCATGAAGGATGATTCGTCCGCTCGAACTTCTCTGTTATCTAAATCTTGCGCCATATCTGCTCCCACTCCCATAGTAAATATACGCAATTCCAATTATGCACGAAAAGCACTCAAAATACAGGTGCTTTTCGAAAAATGTTTGAAAATTGAAACATTCTATCTGCCTAATGGTATAATTTTTTCCATTAAGAGTAAATGCAAAGAATTTGATATTTTAGGAGAAAAGCATGTTTTTACCGAAAGCCGCGATCTTCGATCTGGACGGAACGCTCCTCGACTCCATGTGGGTCTGGAGGCAGATCGATGCAGATTTTCTGACCGCCCACGGACATCAGATCACCCCTGATTATACCGATGCCATCAAGTGCATGGGCTGGGAAGAGGGTGCCCGCTACACTATCGACAGATACGGTCTTTCCGCGACTCCGAAGCAGGTCATCGAGGAGTGGTTCGATATGTGCGCGGACTACTACCGCACGAAGATCACGATGAAGCCTTTCGCAAGGGAGTACCTCGCTTTTCTGCATGAGCACGGCGTCCCGATGGCGATCGCGACCTCGATGGAGCCGCAGCATAATATCGACATCATCCTGGATAAATACGAGCTTCGCCCGTTTTTCCAAAACGTCACCGTCTCCACGGAGGTCACCCGCGGCAAAGGTTTCCCGGACATCTATCTTCTCGCCGCTTCCCGTCTGGGGGTAGAGCCCTCTGACTGCGCCGTGTTCGAGGATATCTTAGGCGCCATCCGCGGTGCCGCCAAAGGCGGGTTTCAGACCGTCGGCATCTACGACACCGTCTCTGAAGGCGACTGGATGGATATAAAAGAAGAAGCGGACATCGCTGTCCGCTCCTGGAGAGACTTGATCGATTGATCCCGCGCCACCGGCGGGCTTCGCGCCGCAAATCATTATAGTTCGGACCGCAGCGGGGATCCGGCGCTCAGATAAAGAACCGGATGATCCACCAGACCAGACTAAATGCCAATATCGCAAATACCACGCGGATGACAATATAGATGATCATCGTGATCAGTCCGAGGATCCATCCTACTTTCGCGATATCCTTTTTCGGTCCGCCGCAGGCATGTCCGACGATACCGAGGATAAGCGCGAGAATACTGCTCAGAAGGAACGGATTGAAGAAAATACTGGTCATTCCGAAGATAAGAGCTAACACACAGATGCCGTCATTGTCCGGTCTTCCCGGATTCTGAAGTTTCTCGGCATATGCCTGCCTGTCCTTATCATTCATCGGAAAAGTATTCGGAGTATTCTGCAGCGTCTTCGGCTCCGGGGTATCCGAAGCAGAACTCTGCGCATTCTGATATGAAGACGGAGCCGGCTGCGGGAGCGGCGGCACCGGCGGGAAACCGGAAGTTTGCGGCACCGGCGTATCCGGGAAAACATCCAGTGCTTTTCCACATACTTTACAGAAGCGCGTGCCATCCTCGCTGACATGTTTACAATACTTACAGATCGACATTTCCTACTATCTCATTTCTATCCGGCAGTGAACCGGCACAAGTCAGACTACTGAAGCCCGAGCGCAGATCACTTATTATAGAGTTTCTTCTTCGCGTACTCCGGCTCGCAGGTGATGTTGATGCCGAGTTTTCTGAAGACGCCCTCATCCACACCGGAAAGGATCGTGGTCGAGTGCGCATCGCTGTGGCGGAGGTTATTGATCTGCTGCATCGCGAGCTCAGCGACCGGGTTCGTCGCAGCACTCATCGCAAGAGCGATCAGAACTTCATCGGTATGCAGTCTCGGGTTATGGTTGCCCATGTGGTTGACCTTCAGATCCTGGATCGGCTCGATAACATTCGGCGAGATCAGGGGGATCTCATGCTGGATACCACCGAGGACTTTCAGTGCATTCAGAAGAACAGCGGCCGAAGCGCCGAGGAATTCGGAATTCTTACCGGTCACGATCTGACCGTCCGGGAGCTCAAGTGCGACTGCCGGACCATGTGTGGACTCCGCGCGGACGAGCGCTGCGGAAACGACACGGCGGTCATTGACTTCGATACCGGACTTATTCATCAGGAGCTCGATCTTGCTGACGTCCTGACCCTCGGAAAGGCCCTGACGCACCATGCACTTCGCCTGGTAGTAACGGCGGATGATCTCCTGCTTACTGGCTTCACGGCATGCCTCATCATCGACGATCGCAAAGCCTGCCATATTAACGCCCATATCCGTCGGGCTCTTGTACGGGGACTCGCCGTAGATCTTCTCGAAGATCGCATTTACGACCGGGAAGATCTCGACGTCACGGTTGTAGTTAACAGTGGTCTCGCCATAGGCCTCGAGGTGGAACGGGTCGATCATATTTACATCGGCGAGGTCCGCAGTTGCTGCCTCATAAGCAATATTCACCGGGTGAGTCAGCGGCAGGCTCCAGATCGGGAATGTCTCGAACTTCGCATATCCGGCTTTGATGCCTCTTCTATTCTCGTGATACAGCTGGGAGAGGCAGGTCGCCATCTTTCCGGAACCCGGGCCCGGAGCGGTAACAACGACGAGAGAACGTGTCGTCTCGATATATTCATTCTTACCATATCCTTCATCACTTACGATGAGCGGTACATTCATCGGGTAGCCCGCGATCGGATACTGCTTATATACCTTGATGCCCAGCTGGTGCAGTCTCTTAGCAAACTGCTCAGCCAGAGGCTGGTTCGTATACTGGGTGATCGTGACAGAGCCGACATACAGGCCGATCTCGGTAAAAGCATCGATCAGGCGGAGCACTTCCTGGTCGTATGTGATGCCGAGGTCACCTCTTCTTTTATTCTTCTCGATCGCATCCGCATTGATCGCGATAACGATCTCGACTTCATCCTTCAGCTCCATGAGCATCTTGACTTTGCTGTCCGGCTCAAAGCCCGGAAGAACACGGGAGGCGTGGTAATCGTCGAAGAGTTTTCCGCCGAATTCCAGATACAGCTTACCGCCGAATTTTCCGATACGGTCACGGATCTTCTGCGACTGCATCTGCACGTACTTTTCATTGCTAAAGCCTACTTTAAACATACTTTTTCACGCCCCTTTTGCCGGAAGATATGCCTTCCGCCCTTGTTCTTTTACAAATAAAAAGAGCTCCTCGCGAAGTTTTCTTGAGAAGCTCGTCAGCCTTTTTCAACGGCTCTTTGCAATTATAACACATTTTGATATGCTGTCTACATAACATTCCGTCAAAAAGGAGTACTTTTTTATGCGTTTTCTGATCCAAAGAGTGACCTCCGCCAGAGTCGACGTCGAGGGCAAGACCGTCGGCGCGATCGACCTGGGATTCCTTGTTTTTATAGGAGTTAGTAATACAGATACGAAGGAGATCGCCGATGGTATGGTCAAGAAACTCATAGGCCTCCGCATCTTCCGTGATGAGGAAGGAAAAACGAATAAAAGCCTCGCCGATGTCGGCGGCAGTCTCCTTCTCATCTCGCAGTTCACGCTCTACGCCGACTGCCACCACGGCAACCGCCCGTCGTTCATCAATGCAGGTAGCCCGGATCTGGCAAATGATCTGTACGAGTACATCATCGATTCCTGCAAGGCCGTGATCCCGAATGTGCAGACCGGTGTTTTTGGCGCGGATATGGCCGTTTCGATCGAGAATCAGGGGCCTTTCACGATTATCCTCGACAGTGAGGAGATCCTAAAGAAGAAATAGCACCATCCGTTTCCTTTCATTCTTCTGCGGTTGAAAACCCCGGTCCGAATCGCTATAATACTTTCAGCGCATGCTTCGATCGTTCAACGGATAGGACTGCAGTTTCCGGTACTGCCAATGCGGGTTCGATTCCTGCTCGGAGCGCCAATTGAAAATTAAACGTCTCCATGCTCATGCCACGGATCTCTCGTGATCTTGCTGCGCCGGAGACGTTTCTTTTTTCCCTAAAAGAATCCATCGCACTCTCCGGACAAGTGCTTCCCGAAACAAGGAGTTACCTATGCCACAGAAACTGGACTGCTTCATCAACACCGATTCACACTACTTCCGATACCGTACCGGGGCGATCATCCTAAAGGGCCGGAAGATGCTCTTTGTGCAGAATTGTCTCTCCGATTACTACTACATGATCGGCGGCGCAGTACATCTCGGCGAGACGTCGAAAGACTGCATCGAGCGCGAGGTCTTCGAGGAGACGGGCGTACCGTGCAAGGCCGTCCGCTGCGCCATTATCTGTGAGAACTTCTTCAATGGTGACCGTCTGGACGAGCGGATCTCCGGCAAGAAGTGCCATGTCCTGGAATTCTATTATCTGATGGAAGCACCGGAAGATAGTGCTTTTACCGGAGAGACCGACACCGATGAGAAACTCGTGTGGCTCCCGCTCGATGAACTCGACAAATACGACGTCCGCCCGGTCATGCTGAAGTCGAAGCTGAAGGAAGCGATCGAAAGCAGCACAGTGATGCACATCGTGAATAACGATATCGGATATGAGTCTTGACTCTCCCCCTGGGGCACCCTTTAAAGTATAGAAGTCAGGGCTAAGAAACGCTCCGGCAGGAAAGGATTTATCAGCATGGGCTATATTATGGATCTTCGAAAAGTACTCGGCCACCGTCCGATCATCATCCCCGGCGCAGCAGTGCTTTTCGCAAATGAGAAAAACGAGATACTACTTCATGAACGCGCGGACAACCATTACTGGGGCTATCCGGGCGGTTCGATGGAACTTGGCGAGAGTTTCGAGGAATGTGCGAAGCGGGAGGCCTTCGAGGAATCCGGGCTGATCGCCGACAAGCTGGAGTTCCTCGATCTGGAGTCCGGCGAATCGACGCACTACATCTATCCGCACGGCGACGAGATCTACGTCGCTGGCGTTCTCTACCTCTGCCGGGAGTACCACGGCGAGCTGAAGATACAGGAAGAGGAGGTCATCCGGCAGCGCTTCTTCGCTGAGGACGAACTCCCCCACCCGATGGATCCGATGAATGAAGTTTTTATCAGAAAGGCATTCCGCATCCTAAAAGGCGAGGCCTAGGAAAAAGCACTTTTCCCGTTATCCTTCGATCTCTTCTGTCTTATAGATGAACTTCACCGAGCCATCCATATCATCAGCGATGCCTGCGTAGTTGCAGTATTCCTTCGATACTTCAAGTGTGGCGCGAAGTCTTGTAACAACTCCGGCAAGATCTCCATCCACAAGCTCGACGAGCTTCTGAATGCCTTTTTCGTTGAACTCTTTCATGCCGTCTGACAGCTGCATCGAACCGTCACGAAGTTTCGTTACGCCTTCCACCAATGCCGGAAGTCCATCCTTCAGTGTCAGGATACCGTCGCAGAGCTCCGCCATGCCATCCTTGACCTGTTTCGTTCCTTTCTTCAGATCCGAAGTTCCCTTTTTCAGTTCGCCCGCACCTGCGAGGACTTTTCTGACACCTCCGGTATAATCCAGAAGTCCTAAGTAGAATGCATTATATCCGTCGAGGCTTGCTTTCAGTGCGATCACTTTCTGTGCACCGGCGGAGGCCGCCTTCAGTTTCGATTGCACCTCATCGCCCGCCATCGTCTCGGAGATTGCTTTTTCCACCTGTGCATCCGTATTCTTATCGATCAGCGCCTTAATATCCGAAGATGCCATGGTCTCGCTGACCTTCGAGCTGATGATCTTCTGCACATCGGAAGAGGCCATCTGCTGATCGATCGCTGCGCTGATCTGGCCTTTCACCTGTGCCGTTTCCATCTGTGCATCCGTGTTCTGCGAAATCAGAGAAGCTACTTCAGAAGACTGCATCTGCTGATCGACCGCTCCCTCGATCTTCTGCTGCGTGGAAGAATCGATCGCACCCGCTGCGATACCCTGCTCATACTGTTCTTTGGTCATACCCTGTGACTCCAGGACCTTCGCAAGAACACTCTCACGTACACTTGCCGTAACCGCTGCTTCTACCTGCTGGCGCACTGCCGCTGTCACCTTGCCGGAGACCTCCGCCTTTACTGCCGAAGTTACCTGAGACTCGACCTCCGACTGAACTGCTGCCGTGACCTGCGAGCGGATGTAGTCGCGTTTACCCTCGACCGCAGATGTCACTGTCTCCAGCGCCTGCTGATATACGGCCGAATCATCCAGCGATTTGATCACAGTATTTAAGACCTCCGAATAATTCGAGATCGTCATCTTTGGAACTGAAATACCAGCTGCCGTCAGCTGCTCCTGCGCAGTTGCCAGAAGTGACTCGAAGACTTTCTTTGCTCCGTCATTCAGTTCAGCAGAATGGGAATCCAATTCGGACATACCGGCGTAAAGATCGCCCATGCCCTTATCCACTTTTCCGGCACCATCATCTACAGCGGCCGTTCCGTTCTTAAGTTTCACTGCGCCGTCCGCAAGTTTATTCACACCATCGACCAGTTCTTCCGACTTGGTCAGAAGCGTGCACATACCGTCATACAGATCCGAAGAACCGTCGATCAGCTGATCCATCGCATCGGTCAGTTCCTTCATCGAAGCGTTCAGATCCAGAGGCTCCTCCGAACCATCTGCTCCGGATCCGGCCGCACCTGTCCCCAGTGCTCCGCCGGCGAGTTTATCCGGGTCGATCTGGTTAAGAAGCTCGGTGGAAGCGATCGTCACTGTCATGCCGAGGCTGAAGTTTACACAGTCTGCCGAGATCTCCACATAGTCCGGGATCGCCATCTTATCCGGTGTGATCCCCAGATCTTCGGAGAGTCCCGGGAACGCAAATCCGACGACTACCGTTCGGCTTCCGTCATTGACGATCTTGCCGTTGGATACCGATACATTGGAGAATACTGCATTATCCATCAGCACACCTGTCAGCATCGTGAACGGTACATAGAGTGTTTCCTGCTTGCCGTCGATCTCCTTCGTGACGGACGTGTTGTTCTTATACTCGTAGCGGATCGTGACGCGTCCGCTCTTCCCGATCAGTTCCTCCGGCGTGATCGGCGATCCGTCGAGGAAATACGACACCTTCATATCGACGGGAAGTTCTTTTTCAATATTGCCCTGATAGTAGATATCGTCATTGGTGGTATCCCATACACGGGTATTCCCGCCACCCATCGTGAAGCTCTCTCCATCCTTCAGAAGTGAGATATCCGGGAGTTCGGAGACATCTTCCACACCGGTCTTCCCGGCAGTATTTCTGATCCAGTCGCTGACGATGATCTTCTTGACCGATCCTTCACGCCCGGCGATCACATATACTGTTTCCTCTTTAAAAGCACTTTCCGGGGAGACCGCCCGTGTGCCCGCCGTGGTATCCATATATTTCATCAGATCACTGGAAGTATCGCCTGAAACACCGGAGATATCCGCATTCATCTGTCCTTCTGCCACCGGTTCCGAAGATCCGGAAGATCCGGACTTGGAGTAATAAGCGGCGACTGCGGAGGCTCCTACTCCTGCGCTTAAGATGCTTGCCCCGATGATCAAGGCCAGTGTTTTATTTGCCATTGTGTTGATCGTATTCATACATACAGCTCCTTTCTTGTTTCAGAAGACGAATTGGTATCACATTTTTTCATGCCGGCAGTCGTTCTTTTGATCAGTCCGTCAAATGCCATGAGCATGGACGGCAGTATGAAGATGACCAGGATCATGGAGATCACGGCGCCTCGAGCCAGGAGGACGCACATCGAGCTGATCATATCGACATCCGAGTAGACCGCGACGCCGATCGTCGCTGCAAAGAGTCCTGTTCCCGATACGAGGATCGAAGGGATCGATGTCTTAAGTGCCGTCCATACCGCGTCGCGGCGCGCAAGTCCGTGCATGCGCTCTTCTTTATATCTGGTCGTCATCAGGATCGCATAGTCGACTGTCGCGCCGAGCTGGATCGTACTGATAAATACCGGTCCGACGAATGGCATGCTCTGTCCCAGATAGTGCGGAAGTCCGAGGTTGATAAAGATCGCGAGCTCGATGACCGAGATCAGGATAAACGGCAGCGACACGCTCTTCGTAACAAATGCGATAATCAGGAATACCAGCAGGACAGAAACGATGTTGACGATACGGAAGTCCTTGTCCGTCGTCTCGATCAGATCCTTTGTACACGGTCCTTCTCCGATCAGAAGGCCCTTCGGGTCATACTTTTTCAGGATCACGTTCAGCTGGTCGATCTGATCATTCAGTTCGTCGGTCGCAAGACCATACTGCGAGTTGATCAGCATGAGTTCCCATTTGCCGCCTTTGAGGATGCTCATGATCTCCTCCGGGAGAATATCCTGCGGGACATCCGCCCCGATCAGCGATTCCAGCGACAGGACATAGTTTATGCCATTCACCTTCTCCATCTCGGAGATCATCTTACGCGTCACGCCAGGATCAAGCGTCGAATCGGTCAGCACCATATGCTGTGTCGCCATTTCAAAGTCACTCTGCAGTTTCTTGTTCGCGACGACATTCGGCATATCCTGCGGGATCGACACGGAGATATCGTAATAGACTTCGTTGCTGGCCTTCTTATATCCGTAGAAAGACGGTACCAGAAGGATCGCAAACAGGATGAGGAATACCGGGAAGATCTTGATGATCCCTTTTGAAAAAGCACCTCCACCCGGGATGAGCGATCTGTGTCTGCTTTTCTGAAGCGGCTTATCGAGTACCAGGATCAGGGCCGGAAGTACGGTCACGCATCCGATCACACCGATGATAACGCCTTTTGCCATGACCAGACCGAGGTCACGTCCCATGGTGAAACTCATGAAGCAAAGAGCGATGAATCCTGCGACCGTTGTGATGGAACTTCCGATAACGCTGCTGAGCGTCTCGCGGATCGCGACCATCATCGCTTCTTTATTATCGGGGTATTTCTCTCTTTGCTCGTTATAGCTGTGCCACAGGAAGATGGAATAGTCCATGGTGACCGCCAGCTGAAGAACAGCGGAGAGTGCTTTTGTAATATAGGAGATCTCGCCGAAGAAGATATTACTTCCGAGATTAAGGATGATCATCATGCCGATGGAAAGAAGGAATACGACCGGGGCGAGGAAACTGTCCAGCAGGAGCATCATGGCGACAAGTGCCAGCGCGACTGCGATCGCCACATAGATCGGCTCTTCTTTCTCGCACAGTTCCTTGAGGTCGGTGACCAGCGCGGACATGCCGGAAACGAAGCACTCTTTATCCGCGATTTTTCTGATGCTCGTAATGGCCTGCATCGTCTCATCCGCCGAAGTGGATGTATCGTAGAAGACGGCCATGATGGTCGAGTGATCGGTATTAAATGCATCGTACAGTTTCTTCGGCAGCATCTCCATCGGGACAGACAGATCAAAGATCGAATCGTACCAGATGACCGACTCGACGTGCTCGACCTGTGCGATCTTCTCTTTCAGAGAAGCCACCTGAAGCGGCGTCATATCCTCTACGATGACGAATGAAAAAGCACCTTTGCCGAATTCCTTCAGCAACTCGTCCTGACCGATAACGGTCTCCATGTCTTTCGGCAGGTAATCGAGCATGTCATAGTTCACTCTCGTTCCGATGTAGCCGAAAACAGACGGGATCAAAAGCAGAAAAGCAATGATCAGGATCAAGACTCTGTTTTTAACTACGGCTTTTGAAAAACTCATTTTCTTTCTCCTTTCCAAGGAATATCTTCCAGATCCGGATCGATATTATCCGGGAACTGATTTTTAACGATCTTTACTGTGCAGATAGCAACTGCAAGGTTTAATATCCCTTCGGCAACCAGTGCGGCACCGAGGAGCGTGATCAGGGTCTCTGCCGAGCTTCCGGGGCGGAACATCAGCAGGAGTCCAAGAAGTCCGGCGACGATCGCGCCACCGAAGATGAACCACCAGTCGCCGATCCCGAACTCTCTGGAATCCCTCGCAATACGCAGTTTGAAACAAGCATCCGCCATGATGAGCACACCCATCGCGATCACGATCAGATGGATCGCGTGGATCGGATGTACCAGCACCGCGATCCCTAAAACAGCGAGTATGCTTCCGAACTCAAGATCATACTGGAATGCCAGGCGGAAAAGATCCTTGGAGAAGTATCCGATGATCTTTACGATCCCGAAAACGATCATCGCGATCCCCAGTAATGTGCCCAGCATCTTCGTTCCGATATCCGCATGAAGGATCAATCCTGTGCCCAGAACACAAAAGATCAGAGACATGACCACATATCCGATCTTTGCGATCCTCATCGGTGCGATTCTTCTCATCTTCATTTCTTTCACCTCGATCTGTAGTCTTATCAATCATCTGGTTAGAGGATACTTCCCGCTTGGCTTTCAGCAAACGGACAGAAAAAAGCTCCGTGTCTGAATTTCAGACACGGAGCATCAAATGACTAAAAATAAAGCTGAAAGTTATAAATTATGCGTAATTCTCCTCTATATATAGTTGTATTCTCTTATATAATGTATCTGCTATCTGTTCCGGCTGTCGGCCTTGAGAGTAATATGAATTGATTTCATCTCGAATGATGCTGAAAATACCCCAGTCATGAATATATATGCGATCCACTGAATTAATCACCTCGATATAATCGTCAACCATCCACTGTTCTGCCGGTTTAAGCCCAGTACTCTTTGTTCTGTAGAACCCGGTCACCAGGCTATTCATAGCGGGATCTGTAATCTCCTCAGGATGCAAAAACGCTTTTGTTGTCATATCTAAAACGCTCTGTCGAACGGGTATCGACTGATTCAGTGCTACAGTCTTCTGAACCTCTTCCGAGAACATGTATTTTATAAATTCCCAACAGATCTCGGGATTTTTCGATGAAGTAGAGACTGCAACAAGTCCTTTTGGCTCGGCTATTCTCAGGGTTGTTTCTGCCGAAGGATAGCCAACATACACAAGACTTTCACCTACAGTCTTTTCCATATTTTCAAAAGACTCAAATTCTCCGATCGAACTAAAGCAAAGAAGCGCTTCACCATCTCTCAAATCGCTTTCTGAAGCAGGCATGAACTCAAATGGATAAGTTCCAGTCGAAACTGCTTGCTGAATTAAGGCGGCAAGATCTTCCACAGATAATCTTGATGCAGTTTCTCCAGAAGAGAATAGATCCATATAGTTATGTCCTAGAACACACGACATCAAATCGATCGCATCATCTGTACCGTTGAAGAGAAGTTCTTTATCTTGGGAGTATTGAACCATGCCGGAAAAACTCATGTCATCTATTTCATCAAAGTCACGCTTCAGCATCCAATACCCATTCAAACGGTAGGAAGAGAACATCTGATAACAGTGATCCTCTTGATCAAACATCAAGCGCCTTCCCGCTTCGGTAAAGTCATCGAGGGAAAGAGAAGAATCATTCTGAATATATGGGTTCAAATCAGCAACTAAGCCATTTCTTCCCCAATACTCATAATCGAAATCATCTCCATAATATATGTCCGGAGTATGTCCATCATGAAAATACTTCATCAGGCGAAGTTGTTCCTGTCTCGCATCTGACCCGGAATCAAGAAACCGTCCTGTGTAATCATCTACCTCTATTTCATACTCTGTGTTTGTCGTGTTAAATTCATAAATTGCCCATCCTAATGGCAAATCATCATATATACCAAATCCACCAAGAACAATTTTCTCTCGAGCATAGTTTTTCTTCTCGGGATTGTACGAGAAAAGGAGTATTTCGGCAGTTCCGTCCCCATACACATATCGTTTTGCAAAATGTTCATCATCCAGTGCATAGTACCAAGGCTGCTGATGAAGCATTTTCTTTTCCGGACGTATGTCGATGTCACTCCATTTGGCAAGTGTCAGAACTTGCTTGTTGGTACAATCGATCCTATACTCGCCACTGGACGTAAAATACCTATTCCCGTAGGTTTCTCGGGCAAGACTCATACCTGCATCTTTTCCGGAGATAACTTTCTCAACACTCCCACTTGCAAAATCAATAGAATAATAGTTAAACTCGAATTCTGAGGTCTCTTCGGCAGCGAAGAACCTGCCATTTTCCTCGAAAACTCCATTTCCATCCACAGGTGTACTGAACGGGATAACTAGAGAATTCTCATAATTGCCATTGCTTGAGAACTTTTCAATTCTTCCGGCTCCTTCAACAACAAATCCGTTACTACAAGATACTATGGACTTTGCCTGAAAATCCAAATGTGTATCTCTGATAAAGTCTCCATTGGTCTTGTTAAGAAATACGAGTGAAGGCAGAGGATCGGACGAAGGGGATTGATTACTGTTTTTAGCCTGCAGGTCTTCAATACTGTATCCTAGAAAAACATATGATTCTCCCACAACAGCATCTGGCACTTGTGCTCCGGATATCTCAAGTGTTGACACAAGCTTGCCCTTTTCATCAACTCGATAGATATCCGTGATCTGTTCCTGAATTACATTTTTACTGTCGACTTTAGTATAAAGTGCAACTACACAGAACTGATCCCCATCAAGAAGGATCTTCTTAAAATCCATTCCGTAACCGTCTTTCACAGGCAATTCAAAAAAGGTGCAATCATATCCCCCCTTGCTTTCTAAGGGTTTTGTTTTTCCGTCCTTACAAGAAGAGCATAAGGAAATAAGCATGCTCAGCATAACCAGGCATGCTAAAAGTCTGGTATAATGCAGTCGATTGGTCATTTTTTTACTAAATATCATGTCCATATAAAAACGGATAATACTCTTCATCTGCCGGTCCGTGCGTTTTGGAATACATAGATTCCCCGGTCAGGGCGTTGATGTATGCGGTGTATCTGTACATATCAGAGGTTTTCGCCTTGGAAGAGTCTTCCTTCAAAGCATCCACCCGCTTAACAAGAATTGAGAACTCCCACACCGGCACAAGTATAAATTCTTCATCTTCTTTATAAATCAATCTTTCGCCGGAGCTTATCATTTGGGCATGGGGATGCTCACGAAGACGTATATATCGAAGTTCGGCAGAATAAACCTCATAAGATACGCCGGCTATACGCTTCATATCGTAGTTTATAGCATCAGGAATACTCTCAAAGCAATCCTCTACCGGTACAATCTTGCCTTGGTCAACAAGTATTTCTTTTATCTTGTGAATAGTGTCATCTAAATAGATGATAGTCTCGCCATTTGTATACTGAAGTAGGTGATCAGGCGCAATATAATGAGCAGGTTTTACAACTCCTTCCCACTCATATGTCGGATACTCTGAACTTGTCAATCCGATACCATACTGTCCAGAGTATGATTCAGATGTAATCCCACACGGAATCCCATCCACACAAGAGCTGATGTAATACACCGTGGCTTGAGGTATCTTCAATTTCTTTGTAGAGCTAAACTCTACATCCCAAGGGTAATCATATAGATCCATATTATAGGCAAATATACTTTCATCCAGAGACAGGTCAATAACACTAGAAGGAATCTTTTCCACACCCGGAATCTTTCCTACTGAAGACCTCTCAAAATTCAGAATATTATTTTTAGCTTTGGAAAAAGATAACGAACTGCACGTCGTAATATAGTTATCCATTTCGGAAGGATCATCCGGCCATTCTTCCGGAGCCGAATAATAGGTCCGGCCATAACACCAGGCAAGGCTGATATAACTTCGTGTCCACGTATCATTCCCTTCCCACTCTTTAGTCGGATAATTCAGATTTACTTTGTAGACACTTGCAGTGCTTTTATCATGGTCAAGAACAGTAAACTTGTCACTTATATAAATCGGTAACGTATCATCGATCCTCGATGGATCCGAAGATTCTGTCGAAGATACAGTAGCAGAATCGACTGATTGAAGCGTACTCTCGACGGAAGATGAAGATATATCAGCAGTGCTATCGCCTGATACGATAGCACTGCTTTCAAGTTGCCGAGACGAAGTCTGATTCTTTGAACAGCCTACAAGACAAAGAATCAACAGAAGTGCCAAAAGTGAAAGCTTAACTCTTTTCACGACAACGCCCTTTTCTCATGCATGCCAAACAAAGCATGCTGTACATGAATTACATCTATAATTGGGATACTATCAAGAAGGATTCTTCATGTCAACAAAAAAGCCTTGAGCAAAAAATGCCATTTTCTGTCATTTTTGCTCAAGGCCTGATATTACGGAGTTTCGGCTATTAAATCGGATGCATTTTTCTCGGTCGCCCGGAGGATCATCTCCTCCGCCATGCCTTTATAGAGCTGGCAGAAACGGATAATATGTGCTTCCACATTTGACTCCATCTTCTGATTGAGCCACTCGATCGCAAGTCCGAAGCATTCACAGCGGTAGAAACGGAGGATGATTTCCGCATCGGACGGAGCGATCACCACATCGTGGAAAAGTGTTTTTGCATAGGTAGTAACAACGTAGTCACAGACCTTCCAAAGATACTGCTCAAAGACATCGCGGCTGACGGAATTATAGATATGAAGGATCGCCCGGCGATTCTGCTCGCAGAAGGAAATGGCGGCCCGGAGTGCCGTCTCGATCGAATCGATCGTATCGTACTTTTCTATGATCGTATCTGCCTCATCCTTTACCATCTCCTCGACCAGGGACGGCAGATCCTGATAGTAGTAATAGAAAGAATTTCTGTTGATCCCGCACTTTTCGACGATCATTTTGACCGTGATACTGGACATCGGAAGCTCCTCAAGAAGTTCCACAAACGTCTTCTTGATGGCATCTTTCATAAAACTCGGCATAAGCGTCATTGCTCCTTCCCATCATACTAGATACGCCATACCTATTATACCCCATCCGTACAAACTTGAATGGCGAATAATATACGATGCCAAGTTTTGCCACCTTGGGAAGCAGGATTTTGGTGGCTAAGATTGCGGGTTCCCTTGTTTCGCCACCTTCGATCATTCTTTTCGTGTGGTGAATAGTTAAATACGTCACATTCACCACCTCCATTTCGTTATTTAAGGTGGCGAATCTCATCACCTATCTTCTCTCGCCACCACTGATAGTGCTTTTCAAGGTGGCTGATTACGGATCAATCAGATTTCGCCACCTCCCCTTCCCTTCATCATGGTGGTCAATCCAAGCAAATCTTAACTTTCGCCACCTTTTATGACCTTCCTGAGAAATTCCACCTGAAAAGCATCCCAAACATTGTTCCGGAATCGTTCAGGATCAAATGGTGCATATGATGTCTCCGACGTAAGAATGAGATTCTTCCCTGTGAATATTCCGTTTTCTCCGTATTCCTGAAGTTTGATCAGTGCTGCCTTTCGATAATCCGGATCTTCGAGCATACCGAGATGTTCGTGATAGACCACTCTGTGATGCGCAATATCCAGCAAGGTGAAATCCGGGTAACGCGTTTTCCCGTTGCGAAGTACGACAGGACACTCATATTTGTATGGGATCCCCAGTTCAAAATACACATTCGCGATAAACACTTCCGTCTTAGATCGTACCAGTTCACCGCGTCTGGTCCGAAAAGTCAATCTCTCAGGGTACTGCGGATTTCCCGCATACGTCTTTGCTAACCACATATCGGCATACGTCCCGCCATCGAGAAGCACCGGCGACACCAACATCTTCCGACCTTCACTTAGAGTCCGATACAAGTGATCCGCAGATCTGGTCTTCATAAACCCGAGATATTTTTCAAGCAGCGCTCTCTCTTTCTTTGCAAATTCAAGAATGTGCGACAAGTAATCTTTCTCCGCCAGTTTTACTGCCAGATTCCTGTTCTCCTTATGGATGTACTTACCATGCGAATAAGCCTCGAGCACCTGAAAATATCGGGTAGATCCATTTCTCCGCTCGACTCGCACTCTGCCGGCCGGAGCCTGTCTAAGGATCTCCTCCGTCGAAGAGATTACTTCGTCCAGTTGCCTTTTTCTGATCGTCAATTCCCTCAACAAGCTTTCCATATCCGCCTCCTCGCAAAGTAATGTCTTTATTGAACTATCGTACACGCGTGCGGCGCAATATTTTATATGAGTAGTTCTGTGACTTTTTTGAAAAGAAAGGCCCTGCGTCTGATATTCAGACACAGGGCGTCAAATGGTAAAAAAGCTAAGGTTTGTATATCACATCGTTTTCAGATCTATCCCCATCGCCAGAAGGATATTCTCCACATTCTTTACATGGTCTGTATCTAAGGCTTCCATAGAAAAGGAGATCGTATCGTTATAGCCCAGCACAAACAGAGCATCACTCCCTTCCGGAATCTTGCAGTAGTATGCCTCAAGGAAAAAAGCACCTTCTTCTTTCTTGATTTCCTTTACAACAAGATCCTCTTCATACCATCCGCCATAGTCCAGTGTCTCTTGAACCGCGGCCTTTGCAGATTCTGCATCACTATATACCCGGAAAAGAATATGTACTGACTTCGTGCCATAGACGCGGACCGTATTCTTTTCTCCTGCATCACGTTCTGTTACCGGTTCGATAGAATCTTTGCACGCTTCGAGGAAAGCTTCTTCCATCTCTTTTGCAGTTTTGATTGCTACAGGCTTCTGACTCGAAGGCTCGGTCGCACTCTCCGATGATTCGGACGTGCTATCTTCCTGCATAGACGACGTCTCATCTGACTCAGAGGAACTCTCCTCTGATACTGATGCAGTCGTTTCAGATACAGTAGCAGAGGATTCCGTATCCTTTTTTGATCCTTTACATCCACATGTCATTGCAATTGCAGAGACAACTGCCAATATCATTATCAGCTTCGCTTTTTTCATGGTTTCATTTCTCCTTATACTTAAATACTATATGTCTGTCTCCTGAAGATAGAGTGTTACTCTTCTTTGAATCATATCAACTACATGTTCAGCGGTGTTATCTCCGGAATAATAGGCAGCTGCCTCTTCGAGACATATATCGACGATCGATTGAGAACCGTGGAGATAGTGGTCTCCCCGCTTTATAATATTGCGATACATGTCCAGGTATTCTTCTTTCGTGTACATTAACCTATATGCGCCGCTATTCTCGATGAAATCATAATCTTGCTGCATCTTCTCTTCATTATATTTCCGATTTACCGAGATTCCTTGATTTAGCTGTTTACTTTTCGATTGGAAAGATTCTCCTACTGCATATTTTATTATTTCATTGGCAAGGTCAGGTTGTGAAGTTGAGGCAGATATCGCTAATAAACAATACGGCACCACATGAAGAGATCCATTTTCATTCGGGAATCCGACTATGACATGATCCTGGCACATAAACAGTGACCCCAGCGCAACTATATCCGCCCAATCCAGCATGTAAATACCATTATCCAGATCCGTGGATACATAGTCATCCCAGTTGCTTTTGCATCCGAAATCTTTCGTCCATTTTAACAGGTTAAGAAAATCCTCACTATTAAAGTACGCCTTTCCATCTCGGA
Source organism: uncultured Eubacteriales bacterium (assembly GCA_900317035.1). Taxonomy (GTDB): domain Bacteria; phylum Bacillota; class Clostridia; order Saccharofermentanales; family Saccharofermentanaceae; genus Scatonaster. The sequence goes on along the minus strand of ONFC01000004.1, from coordinate 10,532 downwards.
CAAATGTATCTATCTGAGCCATAATTCCGTGTTTCAGAAGATACTGTTTTGAAAAGATAGTCTGAATTCCGGAATAATCAGGGTACTTCTTTGCACTTCGATAAAAATCCTCATATGTCCAGGTATAAGGATTCTCCACATATTTCTCAGAAGCACAGAAACCGATAATATCGAAGTAGAGGCAGGCACAGTATGGTGTTTCCGCCCCCATGGTGATCTTATCGACATAGTACTCCTCTTCATCGAGCGTGGAAATCAGCGGTGTCATATCCTTTAAATAGCCCAGCCTTCCCAACTCATCTAATCCGGCATCGGCATATTGATCAAAATACATATCCGGCGCCGTTCCATTCGCCAGATCCAGACTGATAATCGTATTGATCTCATTTCGTGCCTGTGCCCAGTTCTCTTCAGTCGCATTGATTTCATTTTTATAATCCCGCAAAATGAATTTGACTTCCGGATGCAGAAGATTCATCTCCTGAACAAGCTGCTCTACACAACTTCCTTCCAGATTATATCCCGCTATCACAAACTCTTCTTTTTTCTTCAGATCCTGCTTTTCTGCCGGACTCAAGTGATACCAAACAAGCATCTCATCGTTCAACTGCTTCGTGATTAACTCGAGTTCACCGTTCTCACGGAATCTCAGATCTTGAATAGATCCCCATACAGAAACGTCCTCCCAGGCAAGGGATACAGGTTCAGTGATGTCCAGACAGGTAATGCCGGTTGTCGTAACTCCGAATAAGTGTTCACCATGAGAAAATAGAGACCTGAAGACCGGCGTTTGAATAGCGGTTTCCGTCCATTTTGTACTCTTTTCATCTAAACGGAACAGAACCGTCCCACCATCTTTTCCGATGCCAACACATGTCCACTGTCCTTTATGGAAGATCACATTTGACTCAGCCATCTCAGGAAGTTCGATTGTTTCCCGGATATTTCCGTCTTCTGTTAAGGAATATATGGAAGAGGTGCCTTGACTATAGACAATTAGAGCTAATCTACCATCTTCGCTTGTCATAATATCCCGGATCAACATCATCTCCGGATCAGCATCCAACTGAATATGCTTGACCAGGCCACTATCGGATCGAATCATATCCAAGAAATACTTCTGTTCGCCCGTAGCATTATCCGCCTGTAAGGTTATCATCCAGCAGTCGTTTCCTTGGCATCGCATTATCCGGTCTCGAAGTGATGTTCCACATTCTTTATTCAAATCGAATTCTTTTATAGTTTTCCCGTTCTCATCCAGAAATAGCAATTTATTGTCCGGAGTAAGAACATTGCCCTGTTCATCAATCGGGAAGAGAGGATATTTCTTTCCTACGTCATCCCCAAGGTTCGGAATACACTGCTCTGCTCTCAATTTGGAATACATCTCAGACTCAAAAAAGGTCTGAACAATTAAGGCGTTATCTGCAAAATCCGCCCTGCACTCATTGGGAATGGAAAGAATCTTATTCTCTGTTAAGTAATATGGGAAGAGAGGAGAGACAGAAGCATCTTCTTTAGACGACTTTTTCTTGCATGCGCTACATAATAACACACTCAAAACTAGCGCTAAAGAAAGTACAGATCTGAACAATTTCTTTACACTTATCATTCTGTCTCTCCCCCCGTCTTTGATTACTTAATTGAGTTTCTCATAAGTCTCTTATGAAACAAACGGATCCGCATAGAAGACTTCTTTAGTCCGATATTATAGCGCTGTTTTTGAAAAGTCAACGAAAATGGCGTGATCAAAAATGACTCTTTCTGTCATTGCTGCTCACGCCTTGAAATTACTGCGTTTTGATCACTAACGGAAAAGTTTCAGCTTAACTAAAATCCGCCCTAATAGCATCCAAAAGTTCCTGTATTGTTACATGTAAGTGTTAACGTGTAATCTTTACTCTGGTTTAAATAAGTGGCTGTTCCACTGATCCTCGCATACGATTTTGTAGCAGAAGTATTCCCGCTAGTAATTGATGGAGTACTATTCCAAAACGATAAAAAACCTCTTGTAAACGACCCATCAGATGTTATACAAGTGCACCACCCGATCGTATACATAAAAGTACCTTCTACTCGTATCGTAAAAATCTTATTTCCACTTTGATTGAAGTACTCCTTACTTGCACTGTTTGATGTCGTTACCTCTCCCGATGCAATCAATCGGTCCATTTTCATAACGATGACACTTTCAATCTCGCGATCCACATCAATCTTGAAAAAATCCCAGCCCAAGTCAGGATCAAGCTCTTCTTCAGAGATATTACAGTAGGTGACCAATATCTCATTAAACTCCGTTTGTGTTCTAATCTCATGGGTTTCACAATAATCCAGCAAATTGAAAGGCTGCTCATCAGATGCTCGAACCATAATCATATTTCCACAAAGGGTCATAACAACTACTAATAACCCTATCATTCTACTAACAGATTTTCTTGTCATTTGTCTCATCCTCCTAATTGCGGCTTCTTCGTTCCATTTACTATGATCCCCGTCTCATTATCCAGAACGGCAGGTCCTTCAATTCCTCCATTGGGGCCAAGAGTATTTCGCCTGTGAATTAGTCCCATTGCAAGTAGAATCAGAAGAATAACTCCAACGATTACAGTAATCTTTAAAGATCTTCGTTCCTTCTGAATCTGCTTTATCTTCCTCAATCTCTCTTCTTCGTCATCAAGGAACTTCATTTTAACCCGAAGGATATTATGAGAAGCCTCTTGAATAGTCTGATGAATATCCGACAAGCCCTTCTCCTCTTTGGAGGAAGATAACACTTTCTCCTCCTTAGGCTGACACAGATCATCGGAAGAAACTCCGAAGATTTGAGCTAGTTCTTCTATTTCGCTCTCATCGGGCGTAGCATCGCCGGTTTCCCAACGGGAAACCATCTGTCTTGATTTTCCAAGACGGTTCGCCAGTTCTTTCTGGCTCATTCTACAGATCTGTCTGTTCTTTTTGATTTCTTCTCCAAGCATGTTCTTCAACCTTACAATCATTTATTAAATGGTGAGTAAATAGAGTTTAAACACCAATCCAGATAATAAGCAGCGATCATCACAATGGCTATTACTACAAAGATGATAATGATCCTTTTTTTCTTCTTCCTGATTTTTAGAAGTTCCTTATCGAGAAGATCATCCTGCTCTTTAGATTTGTAACTTCCCAGATCTTCAATTTCAGAGGACACATGCTGGACTCTGTCTGCTATCGTATCGTATAAATATGCATCTTCCGCCTTCGGCTCTTCACTCTCTTGTTCCCGGGTGTACAACTTTTCTCTTGAAACTCCAAGAGCCTCTGCAAGAATGTCTATGAACTCCTCCGATGGAACAGTTTCGTTTATCTCCCATCTTCCGATCGTTTTTGGCGAAACATGAACTATTTCCGCTAATTCTTTCCGTGATATATTACGTTGAATTCTGTAAAAGTGAATATTCTCCCCTAAAGATGTCATGCCAGTTTCCTTTAGTCTTTTCTTCCATTTACGGCCAGTTGAGCAAAAATGTCAAGAGAAAACCATTGAGCAGAAATGTCATTTTCTGACATTTCTGCTCAAGGCCTGATATCACGTTGTTTCCGGCATCTAAATTTAGAGTGGCGGGAGACGTACGGATGTCTTCGTGTCCAAGTTGCTCACCGGTCTTATACTGTCTCCACCGTGCCGAGGAATACCGGGATACCGGTGTCCTTATCAACGATCGCATATGCGTACGGGCGGTCGCAGGTCACGTATCTGGCCGGGTCCGGCTCCGCGATGCACTTCTCGGTCATAACGACCGCGGTAGCTGCCGCTGCTTTAGTACCCTTGCGGTCTACCTCGATATATGTCTTATGAATGACATCCGAGATATACACATCCCTTTTCGTCATGTTTGAAAAATCTGCGTCCGTATCACTGAACGCATCCTTCATACCCATGTCGCTCAGGATCGCGGGCAGGTGGATATCATATTCGCTCTTAAACTCCGGCATGACAGTATATACTTCCATGGAGTCATCCTGACTGTTCCAGAACTCCCAGTATTCTTCCGGTGTCAGGTTAGCGATGAACTCGTTGATATCTACATTCTCATCTTCCGGAAGGATCGTCATAAACGTAAACTTCCCGTCATCGTAATCCTTAAGGAAACCAATGGCCTTACCATTGCTCAGGTATGTGGTCTCTTCACCGCTTAAGTACATGACCTTCTGCTCTTCGCCTTTTCCGTTACGGAAGGTGCCTTCATACACCCTGTCTTCCGCATAAGAGGTCTCCCACTTGCCGTCAAATGCGATGGCATTGACCAGGACCATCAGATCATTGTCCGTCAGCTGCTCGAGCAGATTATGGATCCTGTCCTCTGTCTGCTCTTCGACCCACTTGTTGATCGTCTCGACTGCGCCCTGTCCAAACTCCAGCGTGCCGACCTCAGCTCCGAAGTTCTCCCTTACGTACTTCAGGAAATCCTCATATACGCTGTCAGCTTTATTCTGGTTGATCCATACCGAGTTTGCGATCTTCAGGCTATCGTTCTTCAGCGAATTCATGTGATTCACCGCGAAACCAAATGCAGTCGGCTCGTCTACTCCCGGAACCATCGTATTCATCATCTGGCTCAGGGTATTTCCATTCGCACCCGCCGCAGTCATATTCATCGCGAAAAGCACTGAGTCCGGAGAGATCAGTACATTCTCTCCCTTCGCATCCTGTGCGCATCGTTTCATCATCTCGAAGATAAACTTCGAGTATGCCATATTCAGTTCATCCTGGGACATGCTCTCTTTTCCGGACATTGCCGTGGCGAGCTCGAAGACCGCCTTCTGTCCGTTGTCTCTTTTGACTGATGTCACGGGGATGCTGCTCTTCTTATTATTTGATCCGAAAGCGGATCCTCCGTTTGTTTTCTTTGCACATCCTGTTCCCATTGATAAGAAGATCGATGTGGTCATTAATCCGGCTACGATTTTCTTCGTCTTCATTTTCTTATTCCTCACTTTTTTCGAGTAATTATTTTTCGTGCTTTGCAAAACCTGATCTGCAAATTAGACGACAGAAAATCCGGATGCGTTGCAAAAAATTATTTCGAGAGGAAGATTCTCATGGGAGGCCTCATCTCGCGGAGTGCTTTTCTATTGTGGTAAAATACCCTTGAATCCATGTCTGATTAGGGGAGATCACATGCACTACGATTGTCTGATCATCGACGATGAAAAGGTCCTCGCGGATAATACCTGCGAGTACTTCAATATGTTTGAAGTCAAAACCAAAGCCGTTTACAGTAAGGCAGAGGCGCTCACTTTTCTCGAAGAGAATGACACCTCTTTGATCCTTCTCGATATCAATCTCGGGGATGGTTCCGGATTCGAGCTGTGTAAGCATATCCGTTCCACTCTCAATATCCCGATCCTTTTCGTTTCTGCGAGAAATACTGATGACGATAAGATCATCGCGCTCAATATCGGCGGCGACGACTATGTCGAAAAGCCGTATTCCCTCGGGGTCCTGCTAGCCAAGGTAAAGGTCATGCTCCGCCGTTTCGGGTCTATCACCGAAAAAGAATCGCCGGATGTTTTTGAAGATGGCCTGCTTACCGTAGATAAGAAGAATAAGACCGTAACTGTCAGCGGCGAACCGAAGAAGCTTACCAGCATGGAGTTCACTCTTCTTCTCTATCTCGTGGAGAACCCGGACCGCCTGATCACGAAAGCAGAGCTTTTCGATAATGTATGGAAAGATAAGTTCACTTCCGACGGCACGCTCAATGTACACATCAGAAAACTCAGAGAAGCGATCGAGGAAGATCCGAAGAATCCTTCGCGCATCCAGACCGTATGGAAAGAGGGATATAAATACGTCACAGGAGCCGGCAGATGAGCCGCAGCTGTGTGATGGAGGATAACGCATGAGAAAGAAGAGCTTCCTGGTCCTCATCATTCTGACCTTTGTCCTCGAAGGTGTGATCGCCGGTATTCTCCTGTACCGTTCGAGGGATATTGAGCAGGACACCGTCGCGATCAACGACTGCATCAAGGTCATCGAAGAAAACTTCGGCCAGAACGATAAATATCTCACGACTCGCAACTATTCCCTGATCGACACGGACGGGAAACTTCTTTACAAGAATGCGGACGATATCTCCACCAGTGTCAACGAGGCCGTCAAAAACAACGACACGATCCTGGATGTAAAGCAGGGAGATAAAGTCGTCGGCAAAGTGCTTTTCCATAATGACACACAGGATCGGATCGAGAAGAACCAGCGGGCGATCGCCGTCACGATCCTTGTCATCTCCGCCGTACAGGCAGTGATCATCATCGCATATGTGATCTATCTGAAAAAGACGATCGTGAAACCGTTTGACGAGCTGTCCGGATTTGCCGAGCGCGTCGCAGGCGGAAACCTCGACATTCCTCTGCCGATGGATAAGAAGCACACGTTCGGTGCTTTTACCGAGGCATTCGATATCATGAGAGATGAGATCAAGAAGTCCCATGCTGCGGAGAAAGCCGCCAACGACGCTAAAAAGGAAATGGTCGCGAAGCTCTCGCACGACATTAAGACTCCGGTCGCCTCGATCAAGTCGGCATCGGAATTCGGATATGAACTGGCCAAAGAAGAGAAGGTAAAAGAACGGTTCAACCTCATCAACTTTAAGGCCGACGAGCTCACCGTGCTGGTCGATAACCTCTTCCAGTCGAGCGTCCACGAAGCGACGGAGATCGCCGTCAGTCCTAGAGAGAATGACTCTTCCTCGGTGCGCGAAGCGATCCTGCATGCCGACTACTTAAAGCGCGCCGGTGATTTTACGATCCCGGAATGCAAAGTCTTCACCGACAAGCTCCGCCTGCAGCAGGCCTTCGATAATGTATTTATTAATTCATATAAGTATGCGGATACAGAGATCAAGGTCGACGTGAAGCTCGAGGGCGAATATCTGAAAGTTTCAATCCGTGACTTCGGTCCCGGCGTTACCGACGAGGAAGTTGCCGTATTAAAAGAAAAGTATAAGCGCGGTAAAAACAGCGAAGGCAAGGACGGCGCCGGCATCGGTCTGTATCTGGCATCCTACTTTCTGAAGGAGATGGATGGCGACATATTGATCACGAACGAAGAGCCGGGACTTCAGGTGCTGTTCCTGATCCGCACGATCTGATGCCGACGTTTCAGTGCTTTTCGAGAATTAAGAAAGATTTAAGAGTTCCTTAAAGGCAGTTAAGACTTGAAAAAGTATGATAGTGCCATAAGGAGGCGAGAAACGCTATGAATGAGATAATCAAAACACAGAAACTTTGCAAGACATTTTCTAACGGAGGCGTACAGCAGCACGTGCTTCGCAACATCGATCTTTCGATCTATGAAGGTGATTTTACCGTAATCATGGGTGCCAGCGGCGCCGGTAAATCCACTCTTCTTTATGCCCTGTCCGGCATGGACAAGCCGACACTCGGCGATGTTACTTTCGCAGGAAAGAACATCACAAAGGGAACACCGGATGAGCTCGCTCTTTTCAGAAGAAAGAACTGCGGATTTGTCTTCCAGCAGACTTACCTCGTAGATTCCATGAGCGTTCTCGATAACGTTCTGGCTGCAGCACTTCTTGTTGAGAAGAATAAGAAGGCTGCAGGCGCTAAAACAAGAGAAGTTCTTAAGTCTGTCGATATCGATGAGAATCTCTGGAACAAATTCCCGACACAGCTCAGTGGCGGTGAAGCCCAGCGTGTCGGTATCGCAAGAGCTCTGATCAACGAACCGAAGCTCGTGTTCGCCGATGAGCCTACAGGTGCTCTTAACTCGACAACAGGTAAGGATGTCCTCGACGTTCTTACAAAAGCAAATGATAATGGACAGTCCATCGTAATGGTTACCCACGATATCACATCCGCCCGTCGCGGCAACCGCATCCTCTACGTCAAAGACGGTGAGATCGCAGGTGAATGTGACCTCGGGAAGTATGTTTCCGGCGACAAGGAGCGTCACCTGAAGCTTCGTGACTTCTTAGGCGGAATGGGGTGGTAACCATGACAAAAGAAAAAATGCTCGCGAAATCCCACTTTCGTAAGAATAAGGGAAGCTCTATCGGTATCTTCTGTCTGATGCTCCTGGCTTCGATGCTCATGTCTCTGGCTATGATCCTCTTTACCGATACCTATCCGACCGCAGCCAAAGAAGCGGAGCGCCTCGATGGCGGAGACGGAATGATGTACGTCTCAAGTGAAACACTCAATGTTGATGATTCTTATCTTTCAGATCTCCTTCAGGGAGCAGAAAAATACGAGCTGGAAAAAGCACTGTATTATTCTCTTTTACCTCTTCCGTTCGGATCTTCCGAGATGGATAATTCCGTAAAGGTCTGCCGGATGGAATCCATGATGAAAAAGACAATGGCGCGTACCGAGATCGCCGAAGAAGATGCCTCCATCACCGGTGATTATATCTACCTTCCGTATCAGTTTAAGACTTCGGGTGGAATGCACGTAGGAGATGACTATCACATCTCTATCTCCGGTGAAAACTATGACCTGAAAGTCAAGGGATTTCTCAACACCGTATATGGCGGATGCAATAACAGCGGACTTTACGAGATCTGTGTCTCTGATGAAGTATATGAAAAAATGTATTCCAAGATCGGCGATGCCGGTGAATCTTCTTTCGTCGTATTTGAACTCAAGGACGATGTCAAAATGGGACAGTTCCGTATCCGCGTCCTCAATCAGCTGAAGACAGATGATGCTCTGGCAAATGTTTCGCTGCAGCCGGTCTCCATGTACCTCGGCTCCCGTACATTTATGTCGCTGATCATTGCGGGTTCTTTTCTCGCCGTAACCATGCTTGTCGTCATTGTCATCATTCTCATGATCGTCAACAGCATCGGCAACTATGTCAAGGAAAACATGAAGACCATCGGTGCTCTGAAGGCCATCGGCTACACCAGCCGCAACATCAAGAGTTCTGTCCTGATGATGTTCCTGACTCTGGCTCTGATCGCTTCCGTTATCGGTATCGCCGTTTCTTACCTGCTGGCTCCGTCGATCTCTTCTCTGGTCATTGCGCAGATGGGTGTCCCTTACAGTGTTTCTTTCAGCCTGATCGCAACCATCGTAGCCTTTTCTACCGTCGTACTTCTTACTGTGCTGGTTACACTTTTTGCACTTCGTAAGATCAAGAAAATCGAGCCGATCGTTGCTCTTCGTGAAGGTGTGGAGAGCCATAACTTCAAAACCAACCACTTCAAGCTCGACAAGTCCGTTTTCGGCCTGGATGCCAGCCTCTCCATGAAGACGATGCTGCACAATAAGAGACAGAACATTATCACATTCTTTGTTACCGGATTTATGGTATTCATTTGTGTCATTGCACTTCTGATGTTCGAGAACTTTAACAGGAAACCGAACCTCAGTCTGATGGTCCCGGAAATCTGTGATGGTGTTGTCACTTTTGACAAGGATACCTGGGAAGAAGGATATGAGTTCCTTTCCTCTCAGGAAGGCGTCGAAAACATCCGCAGATACCGTGAGGATTCGATTTATGTCGGACAGGAAGATTCTCTGTACCTGATGGTATATGTGGATCCGACGCAGAAGGCCAATAAGGATGTCTGCTACAAGGGAAGACTTCCCTCACACGAAAACGAGGTCAATGTCAGCGGTAAATTCGCCAAACAGAACGGTTATAAGATCGGTGATGAGATCACTCTCAATCTGGGCGGCAGAGAGTATACCTACCTGATCACAGGATTCATCCAGAGCCTGAATAACGACGGTCATGAAGCCATTATGTCGGAAGCGGCAGCAGCGCATATCCTTGATCTGGAATCGATGCCCACGAGTTTCCTCTTTGATACCGAAACCGATGAGCAGATCGATCCGATCCTGGATGCCTGTGAAGAAAAGTTCGGTGAGAAAATGGTAGTCCGAATGAATATGGTGAAGTCCATCGAAGCGTCTATGATCACCTTCAAGGGAATCTCGACCCTGATGCTCGTGATGATGTGTCTGATCTCTGCACTGGTGATTCTCCTGGTACTCTTCCTGCTGATCCGCTCTCTGGTCTTCAGCAAGAGAAAAGACTACGGTATCTACAAGGCCATCGGTTACACATCGAAGTCCCTGATCCTTCAGACGGCAGGCTCCTTCATGCCGACCATTATCCTTTCGGTCATCCTGTTCTCTGTAGTGTCTTACTTCGTCGCGAATCCCTACATGCAGTTCATCATGATCAGCTTCGGCCTCATGAAGTGCACCTTCGATATCCCGATCCCTGGTCTCGTCGTGATCGGTGCCGCCATGATCCTCATCTCCTTCCTCTTCGCTGTCCTTCAGGCACGCCGAATCAAGAAGGTGGAACCGTACCAGATGCTGGTAGCAGAGTAAGACGCTGCCAGACAGCTCCCGGGCTCTCCGGGGCACTGGGAGAAGCAGATACGAGTGCTTTTCACAAAGAATCATCCATAGCGAAAAAAGCCAAAGGGGCGACTCAATGCGAGCCGCCCCTTTCCATTACGCCGGATTTCCAGTTTTTTCCAGAATATTTCCACGAAGCAGTCTCGAGCGAG
>ONFC01000038.1:21993-23827 GCA_900317035.1 uncultured Eubacteriales bacterium | reverse complement strand
GACAATGAAGCTCTTTAGAATAAAAGTTATCCCCATTCATTGTACATCGCTGTACAAAAAATGGGGGTAACTTCATGAGATTTGGCGGAGCCGGTGGGATTCGAACCCACGTGCCTTTTGGGCAAACGGTTTTCAAGACCGCCTCGTTATGACCGCTTCGATACAGCTCCATCTGTATTGACTGCTAAATTTTACTAACTTTGGCCATTTATGTCAACTAAAGCAAAGAGGGGCTCTTCTTAGAAGGGACCCCTCTTCACTTTTGGTGAAATATGGCAATCAGTTGTCCATCATCTCTAAAAGGCGATCCAGATCATCGTAGGAATAAAACTCGATGACGACCGTACCTTTACCGTTGGCCTCGTCCTTCAGCTTTAATTTGACCTTTGTGCCGTAACGGGCGGTCAGTTTGTGTTCCACATCCTTTGTGCTGATAGCGACCGCGGAAGAGGCCTTTACGCGCGTTTTACGGGGTGCTGCTACTGCACCGCTCAGGATCTTCTTTACATACTCTTCTGTTTCACGGACACTCATCTCTTTGATCATGACGACATCCGCGGCCTTCTTCTGCTCTTCTTTATCTGTAATTGCAAGAAGTGCCCGAGCATGACCGGCAGAAAGATCACCATTTCGGATGAAATCCTGAAGAGATTCATCGATGTTGATCAGTCTTAATGTATTCGCAATAGCCGGACGACTCTTACCGAGTTTCTTCGCAAGAGCTTCCTGTGTAAGGCCATGTTCTTTCATAAGGTTATCCATGGCAAAAGCTTCTTCAAGAGGGTTCAGATCCTGACGCTGGATGTTCTCAATAAGAGCCTGCTCCATGGTCTGCTGATCGGTTAAATCCCGAACGATCGCAGGAATTACTTTCAGCCCTGCAAGACGAGATGCTCTCCATCTTCTCTCACCTGCAACAATGCGATATCCGGTGCCTCTCTTTGCAACAATGATCGGCTGAATTACACCGTTTTCCTTGATAGAATCTGCCAGTTCCTGAAGAGCATCTTCCTTGAATTGCTTTCTCGGCTGATCACTATTTGGAGAGATATCATTGATTTTCAGTTCAACTACTGAATCTTTCTGTGTTTCCGGGATTCCATCCACAGAAAGAAGTGCGCCTAAACCCTTACCTAAACCTTTCTTCGTAGCCATTTCATCACCTCATATATTGATGTTCGTCTATATGTTACTCTTATTTTGTTCTCTTTATTACTTCATTTGCGAGAGCCTGATATGCCAGAGAGCCCTTGGATTTGGCATCATACTCATCTATTGTCTGACCGTGGCTGGGAGCCTCGGCAAGGCGTACATTTCTCGGAATAAATGTATTGAATACCTTATCACCAAAGTACTTCTGAACCTCTTCCACGACCTGCTTGGTAAGCTGTGTACGTCTGTCATGCATGGTAATAACTACACCGAGAATACCAATGGAAGGATTAAGCTTTTTCTTTATCATGTTGATTGTATCTATTAGCTGGGTTAATCCTTCAAGCGCATAATATTCACCCTGGATCGGAACAATAACTCCTTCGCAGGCTGCTAGAGCATTAATTGTAAGCAAGCCAAGGGATGGCGGACAGTCGATAATAATATAATCATACTTATCCAGGACCGGTTCGATAGCTCTTCTAAGGATCGTCTCTCTACTGATCGCAGATACTAATTCAACTTCTGCACCGGCAAGATTGATATTTGTCGGACACATATCCACATTTTTAACGGATGTGGATGCAATTACTGTGCTGATATCTTCTTCATTTACAAGCAGATCATATACAGTATTCTCCAGTTCGGTTTTATCAAAACCGTATCCGCTGGTTGCATTTCC
>ONFC01000038.1:0-21949 GCA_900317035.1 uncultured Eubacteriales bacterium | reverse complement strand
GCAGTTGTAGTCTTTCCTACACCGCCTTTTTGATTAACGATTGAAATTACGTATGCCATATGTGCTCCTTTATCATTCGTATTAAGATAATAGTATCAGAAATCAACATTTACTATATGTCAGTTACTTTACACTTTTCAGTGAAAAGTTCAGAGAAATTTCAAAGTTGAATATAAAAAACGCATATTTACAGTTTTCACTTATATGTTTCACGTGAAACATTGAGTCATTTTGAATATTTCTATTGAATTGTGTTTTTTAAAATTTCAAGAGATATAAACTTGTATTGTTTCACGTGAAACAATACAAATCATTTTTTGTTCATGATGGCAAAAGTGATTTTTGTAAAATTAGCTCTAACAATGAAATCAGATATTTGATTTCTGATGAAGATTCATTTTTCGAATTACCACACATCTTTGTTTTCGTAAGATTGTATTTAAATCGAATATCCTTCAGTTTTGAAAGAGAGTCGTTTATGAAATGTTTCACGTGAAACATTTGACTGAATAAAAAAGACTCCACACATTTGCTGTGTGGAGTCCATAATGATTTCAGATGTGAATTGTTATTACATATCCAGCTGAGCGAATTTCGCATTTGCCTGGATGAATTCTTTTCTAGGTTCAACCTGATCACCCATGAGAAGTGTCATTGCTTCGTCTGCAGCCTGTGCATCTTCGATAGTTACTTTCAGAAGCTTTCTGGTTGCCGGGTTCATTGTTGTCTCCCAGAGCTGCTCGGAACTCATCTCACCGAGACCCTTATAACGCTGGATCTTCGGCTCTTTCCAGCCTGTTTTCTGCTTGATTTCTTCAACTTCTTTATCGTCATATGCGTAGTAACCTTCGTTACCCTGATATACGCGGTAGAGCGGCGGGCACGCAATATAAGCATATCCGAGTTCTACGAGAGGTCTCAGATAACGGAAGAAGAAGGTGAGAAGAAGTGTTCTGATGTGAGATCCATCGACATCGGCATCGGCCATGATGATGACCTTATGATAACGGAGCTTCTCCGGATCGAAATCATCACCGATTCCGGCGCCAAGAGCCATTACTACAGGCTGGAGCTTCTCATTGCCGTAAACCTTGTCAATACGGGCCTTTTCGACGTTCAGCATCTTACCCCAGAGAGGGAGGATCGCCTGATATTTTCTCTCACGTCCCTGCTTAGCAGATCCGCCTGCGGAGTCTCCCTCAACGATGAAGATCTCACAGAATGTCGGGTCTTTTTCCTGACAGTCAGCAAGCTTTCCAGGGAGAGTATTTGACTCAAATACACTCTTTCTTCTCGTCATATCACGGGCTTTTCTAGCTGCCTCACGGGCACGGGAAGCAGACAGGCACTTGTCCATGACGATCTTCGCAACATTCGGATTTTCCTCGAGATACTGAGCCAGTTTTTCAGACATGACAGTCTCTACAAGCGTTCTTATTTCGGCATTTCCCAACTTTGACTTTGTTTGACCTTCAAACTGTGGTTCCGGAAGTTTCACGCTGATAATGGCGCCAATACCTTCTCTGGTATCCTCACCCTGGAGGTTTCTGTCAGAGTCCTTAATGTACTTATACTTTCTGGCATAGTCATTAATGACCTTAGTAAGAGCACTCTTAAAGCCGGTAAGGTGGGAACCACCTTCGACTGTTGCGATGTTATTTGCGTAAGAATATACATTCTCTGCAAAGGAATCGTTATACTGGATAGCGACCTCTACGAAGCATTCTCCGCTTCTCTGTGCGATATAGATCGGCGGCTTGTGAAGCGCCTCTCTGTGGCGGTTTAAGTACTCTACGAAGGAGATGATACCACCGTCATAGTGAAGTACTTTGTCGGCCGGTTCTTCGGCTCTGTCGTCACGAAGAATGATGGTAATTTCTCTGTTAAGGAAAGCCATTTCACGGTAACGTGTGATCATCGCATCGAAATCGAAACGGCAGTCCGGGAAGATCTCCGGGTCCGGTGTGAATACTGTGGTCGTACCGGTATCGTTCTCATCGCATTTTCCGACGATCTCGAGGGGAGAAGTAGTCTTACCGCGTTCAAATTCAATATGGTAAATGTTTCCTTCACGGCGTACTTCTACGACCATCTTGGAAGCAAGCGCATTAACTACGGAAGCACCTACACCGTGCAGACCGCCGGAAACGCTATATGCGCCGCCGCCGAACTTACCACCGGCATGAAGTACTGTATGTACGACTTCAACAGTAGGAATACCCATTTTCGGGTGAATACCGACCGGGATACCGGAACCGTTATCCTGTACGGTAACAGAACCGTCTGTATTCACTGTGACCTTGATAGTGTCACAGCGGCCGGCGAGTGCCTCGTCGACAGAGTTCGCTACGATCTCATATACGAGGTGGTGAAGGCCTCTGAGGGTCGTATCACCGATATACATACCAGGACGCTTTCTAACGGCTTCCAGGCCCTCCAGGACCTGAATATCTTCCTCGTTATATTCTTTCTTGTTCGTGGTGTCGAAATCATCCTGTCCCTGTGTCGCCTGCTCGAGATCCTCGAGAGAATCTTCCTTATAGTCTTCGGTCAAAGCACGAGGGTCAGAAGCGAGGTTTACAAGACCATCTGTCTCTTCCTGTACCTCGTAGTAAAACTCACGCTGTCCTTCCGGCTGACTCTGAGATCCATTCTCAGCGGATGCGTTCTGCAGGTTCTTTTCGTCGTCCATTTTTCGTCTTTCCTTCCTTATTTTTCCCGAAAAATCGCTCTTTCGGGAAAAGAACTCATATTTTGATCCGATACTTCGAAAAGTACTGGTATCTAAAGCTTTGTAACACTGTTATTGCACGATTTCGGGCATATTTTTCGCGTTATCTATGCGCTTTTTGAGCGTCAAGACCGAGATAGGGGAGACAAAGGTCCGATCATCTGTCAGGATGAGGGAACGCGGTATCTCTTCAGAGACATATTCGAGGATATTTTCCTCTTCCTGCTGCCGCAGAAATGCATTCACATCCGAAGAAGCCTGTACGGTCTCAAGATTTACCAGACCGATGATCGAATCGATCAGGATCGTATATTCTCCGCCGATATGAACGAACATCAAAAACGCCCCTTAACACTATCTGTTTTGACCTAAATATTATACCATAAAAGCACTGGAAAAGGTCAATTTTCTACTCATTTTCTATTCTCTTCACAGAACCCTCTGATACCTCAAAGAAGGCTATTTTCGATGCTTTTTCCAGTGAATCCGCCAGTTCCTGCTCGATGAAGGATTTATCCGTGCAGGTAATGAAGATCTGGGCATCTCCGATCTCGGAAAGCAGACACTTTCTTCTAGCTGCATCGAGCTCGCCGAAAACATCGTCCAGAAGAAGTACCGGGGAGTCATTCGTCTCTTCACGCATGATATCAAGTTCCGCCAGTTTCATAGAAAGAGCAGCGGATCTCTGCTGGCCCTGAGAGGCAAACATACGAAGACCATCACCATCCAGAGACATCTGAAGATCGTCTCTCTGCGGTCCGTGATTCGTCGTACCGTGGTAAAAATCCTCTTCGATGGAATTATCCCACTTAGAAATCAGAGCATCGATGATCTCCTCATCTGAGTTCTTTTCGAACATATCGATGGGTATGCATGTTTTATATTTTACGAAGAGAGATTCGCTACCATTACTTATTCTTTCATGATGGACCTTCGCAAACTTATCTATCCGGAGAGAGAAGAGATATCTGTCACGCATGATCTTTACCGCTGATCTGGCCATCGGTTCATGCCAGATGGACATTTCCTCACGGATGGCATCGGTAAGTACTTTATTGTTACCGGATCTGGCATTCTTGATGATCCTGTTACGGTTCATCAGAAGACGGACATAATTCGACAGCTCGAAAAAGTAGGATGTCTTTACGGAAGAAAGAAGTACATTTAAGTACTTTCTACGCACTGATGGACCTTCTTTTATGAGCATCAAGTCCTCAGGAGCGAATATAACAGCGTTAAAAATCCCGAAATAATCGGATATTTTCTCAAATGGCACTTCATCATGGCAAACTATCTTTTTTGCCCGCTTTACGGTGGAATCTTCCCCCTGTCCGTCATCATACATGACCGAAACCGACTCATCATATGCATTATAGGAGGAGGTCAGCTGAAGTTTTACCTTATATCTGTGTTCCCCGTGAAGGATCATCTCACTGTCTTTCGATGTACGGTGAGAATGAGTAGAAGTACATAGATAGATGGACTCCAATATATTTGTTTTGCCCTGGGCATTTGATCCATAGAATACATTAACAGAAGGCTCGACCTTAAGATCAAGCCTTCTGTAATTTCTAAAGTTCTGAAGTTCTATGGAACGTATATACATATCGTCTTCTCAATCTGTCATCCCGATAGATGAAAGCGGTCACTTCTATATCAGTGATCACTTACGAAGCGGCAGGATCAGATACGTATATCCATCTCCCTCTACTGGAACGACCACGGACGGACCATTGGAACCGGAGAAGAGGAACTTGACGGTATCCTCATCGATGGCACGAAGAGCGTCCATGATGTATTTATGGTTGAAATCCACGTTAATGAGATCACCTGTGATCTGGCAGGATACTTCCTCACGGAGATTACCGAGTTCAGTAGAAGATCTGATCACGAGAGTTTCTTCATTATCCATAGAGAGGTTTACAGGGCAGCGGCGGTCTTCCTTCTGGATGATCAGGGAAGCACGCTCAACAGCGTTCAAAACAGCATTCTTATCAACGATCATCGTTGTGGAAGAATTCTTCGGAACGATTGCATGATAATCCAGGAACTCACCATTAATAAGGCGGGAAACAATTCTGAACTTACCTGTATCGAAGAGGATGTGGTTCGTAGAAGCGTAGATAACGACTTCCGCGTCTTTTCCTGTCAGGATACGTGCTGCCTCGTGAAGTGCTTTTCCGGGGATAAGGAACTTCATTACAGGAAGATCCTCGCCGATCTCTTTCTTTCTGTGCGCCATACGGAAACCGTCGATAGATACGACATTGATGTTCTTTCCGTCAGACTCGAAGAGAGAACCATTCAGGATCGGACGTCCTTCATCTGTCGAGATCGCGAAGATCGTCTGACTGATCATGTCTCTTAAGATCTCCTGGTTCAGGATGATCTTGTTATCATCGCCTACTACCGGGATCGTCGGGAATCCTTCTGCGGAGATACCGTTGATCGAGAACTTCGAAGTGCCGCTCTCGATGTCGATCACCATTCTCTCATTGGAAGAAATAGCAACTTCCTCATCCGGGAGCTTTCTGACGATCTCACCAAATACCTTGGAAGGAATAACGATAGCTCCTTCTTCCATTACATCTGCTTCTACAAGTGCTTCAATACCTGTCTCTAAATCATAGCCTGTGAGCTTGACGCCCTTACTGTCGGCTTCAATTAAAATACCATCTAATATAGGTAAAGTAGAACGAGTTGAAACTGCCTTCTGAACGATCGAAATAGCTTCGACCAGATTGTCTCTTGAAATAACAAGTTTCATGCGTTTCTAGCCTCCATTTTCTATTTATCAAATAACACTATATATTATACAGGAAAATTACAAAAATGCTACATAGAATACGCGAAAAGCTAGTAAAATCCAACATCTTTTAGAGTTTTCACTTATAGAAAAAGTTTTCCACTTTTTTTCACTTTGAGAAATCTGATTTTTGTGGGGAGAATTCTTCCGGCTGCATAAATACAAACAATAAAAGTCAGAAGAATAGTACTTCTCCTTCTTAATATTATGCTCTGTGAAAATGGTTTAAAAGTGCCTCAAAGGCTGAAATACCAGTATTTCTTATGTGTAAAACGTGTGAAAAGCACTGTGCAAAAGAAAAGGAGTTTTAAACCTTATCCACAAGATGATCTTATCCACAATTAATGCACTTGTTTTCCTACGGAAGTTTTCCACAAATGAACGAAAAAAGGTGGAAAACTTTAGTTAAAAAGACGCTTTTTTATCGACTCGATACGGATGGAGATCTCGGAGTTTTCGTCTTTCAGACTTGTTTCAATTTTGTTACAGGCGTGAAGGATCGTAGTATGATCTTTGCCTCCGAAAAACTCTCCGATCTTCGGATAGGTCATGTTCAGTTCCGATCTGCAAAGGTACATGCAGACCTGTCTGGGAACGAGGATCTCTTTGCTTCTTTTATTCGACATGATGTCGCTTACGGTGATGTTATATGCACGGGCGACAACTTCGACGATGATCTCCGGTGTGACCTGCTTGGCCTGCTTCGGGGAGATCATATCCTTAAGAGCTATCTTTGCATCATCCAGAGTAAAAGAATTTGCCAGGAAACAGTAAGCGACTACTGTTTTAAAAGCACCGTCCAGCTCACGGATATTCGATGCGAAGTTTGATGCGATGTAATCCACGATATCATCGGAAAGATTGATATGCTCGTCCTGCATTCTTCTGTTCAGGATCGCGATACGTGTCTCATAGTCTGCCGGCTGGATATCGACGATCAGACCGGAAGAGAAGCGGGAACGAAGTCTTTCTTCCAGGGAAGAGAGGCTTTGCGGCGGCTTATCACAGGTCATGAGGATCATCTTGCCGGATTCGTACAGTTCATTAAATGTATGGAAGAACTCGACCTGGGTCTGTTCTTTCCGCTCCAGGAACTGGATATCATCGATCAGAAGAAAATCGGCATTTCTGTATTTTTCACGGAAATCGTCATATTTACCGCTCTGGATCGTCGCGATGAATTCGTTGACGAAGCGCTCGCAGTTGACATAGACGACTTTCTGGTTCGGCATCTTCTGCTTTACGGCATTTCCTACGGCATGCATCAGGTGGGTCTTTCCGAGACCGGAACCGCCGTAGAGGAAGATGGGATTATACTGTTTACCGCCTTCTGCCACGGAAACGCAGGCAGCATGTGCGAAGCGGTTTCCGGAACCGACGATGAAAGAATCAAAGGTATAAGCGGGATTCAGTTGGGATGCTGAACTCTCGGAAGCCATGGAAGGCGCCTGAGAAGACGTGTGCTGATGGATCATCTCCAGCGTCAGGGAAGAATCAGGAAGCTCGATCTTCACGTCGAGTTCTTTTCCCGTGGCAGCGGAAATACAGTTCTTGATCAGCGGGATCATGGGAATGAGCTGTTCCTGGGAAAAAGCATCCTGAGCGGTGAGTATAAAAAGATCATCATTTGCAAAAGCCGGTTCCATCGGCAGAATAAAGGTCTTGTACTTGATATCAGACACTTCATCCTTTAAGACAGAAAGAGTTTGACTCCAGATCTTCTTTGCATCCATCCTTGATTCACCCACTAAGAAATTTCCGCCCTCGCTTACGGAGGCCCCGTGCGGAGATAAAAAGTAGAATAATCATATCAGAAATTATCACTTTTCGGAAGTATCTGTTATAATAAATCGCATAGAAATTCTTAATTGGAGAATATATGTTTAGAAAAAGAAACGGCGACATTAACTGGCGAAATATCATCCTTCTGGGCATCGCTCTGATCTGCCTGGTTACGGGTATTATTCTGCTTCTTATTGACCCAATCAAAAATATGAAACGCCAGAAAGTGACGGATGACATGATGGAGAGCATCGTGGAGCAGAGTCAGTCTTCTTTCGTCGTTAAGTCTTCCGGAAATGAAGTCAGCGGTGAAGAATTCGAGTATTTTTTCGGTGAAGAAGAAGCGAACGGATCTCAGGCGGACTATAAGACCATCGTTGCCGAGCTTCCGGATGAAGTCGTGCTGACCGCGCTCGGAACGATCCGGATCCCCTCTATCGATGTAGATATCCCGCTGTGGGATGATGCGACCATCGTATCTCTCCGTTACGGCGCCGGCCGCCTGAAAGGCACTGCCGATCCAGGACAGGAAGGAAATATGGTCATCCTCGGTCACAGAATGCGTGCGGCAGGTAAACTCTTCCACGCCCTCGGCGATGTAAAGATCGGAGATACGATCGAGATCTCCGGAATCGACGGAAACAAATACACTTATAAAGTTGATACGATCTATGAGGCTGTTGAGCCGAGTGATCTTGACAAATATATCGACATCGATGACGGCACCGGCAAGCAGGTGACCCTGGTGACCTGTACACCGCTCGGTGTCGCGACGCACAGACTTCTGATCGTCGGACATCTCGTGGAGTGACCGGAGAAATAAGATGGCATCGATTCGTTTTCACCTCGCTGTTTTTTCCGCCAAATGTACGAAACTCGGTCTTCGCATACTGGGACGCGGAGCGACGACTCTGCCCGGTAAAGTGGCGGTAAAAGTCGATCCGAAGATCCTCGGGAAGCTCTGCAGTGGCCGTAACTGTGTAACGATCACGGGAACGAACGGCAAGACCACCACCACACATATGATCACCGATATCTTCAGAAACTGCGGATATACCGTCGTGACGAATGTCTCCGGCGCGAATCTTCTTTCAGGTGTGACGACCTCCATGATATTCGGAAGAAAAGAGATGAAGAAGGCCGATAAAGCCGGAAAGAAAGTCATCTGCGTACTGGAAACAGACGAAGGTGCGTATGGAAAGATCGCCTGTCAGATCAAGCCGAAGGTATCTGTGGTGACGAATCTTTTCCGTGACCAGCTTGACCGGTTCGGGGAACTGGCGCACACGCGTGATCTTATCGCAAAAGGACTGGACACCTGTGAGGCGGATATCCTTCTGAACAGTGATGATTCCCTCGTGTCCGAGCTCTATAAGGGACGTGAGAAAAGAACCGTCTTTTACGGACTTTCGGAAGAGTCCATGAACTACAATAATGTCACCTATCCCGATAAATCCGGTGTACTGCCGGCATCTTCAGATGCGGAGTACTGCACCGGATGTAAGACGAAATACACATATACCGCAAGATCCTTCGGGCATCTGGGTGCTTTTACCTGCGAAAAATGCGGGAAGACCCGTATGGCACCGCGCTTCTTCGTGAAGTACGATCTGGCGAAGAACCCGTCCGACGAAGGATACGAGCTGTCGCTCCTGGATGCCGGATCAGGAAGAACGGAGAAAGATCCGGATCCGAAGGAAAGACGCGTCAAGCTCCCGATCCCGGGCATGCATAACTTCTATAACTCGATCTCTGCGGTATCTGCCTGTGTCCTCATGGGAGAAAAGATCGGCGATACGAAGGATCTCTCTTTCGACAGATGTGCTGCTGCTCTTGAACATGTCGAGGCAGCGTTCGGACGCATGGAGAAGATCAGCATCGGAGATAAGAAGATCTGTGTGCTCCTCGTGAAGAATCCGGTCGGACTCGACCGTGCACTGTCTTTCGTGGCAGGCGCTTCCGATGCGGAAGGTATCTACATGCTCTTAAACAGTAATATCGCGGATGGTAAAGACGTCTCGTGGATCTGGGATGTGGACTTCGAATCGAAGGAATTCCCGGAAAAAGTATATGTCTCGGGAGACAGATACGGCGACATGATGCTCCGTATCCTCTATTCCGGCGTGGATAGAGAAAGGATCGTGGCCAAGCCGATGGAAGAGTGCGCCGAGCTTCTCGATCAGGCAATCTCTGATTCGACCCCGGGCAAATGCCTCTATATCCTTCCGAACTATACGTCGATGCTCGCGCTCAGGTCGATCCTGGTAAAGAGATATCATCTCAAGGATTTCTGGAAATGACGAAAGGAAAGTGCTTCTGGTAATGGATAATACGGGAAAAGAACTTCGCATCTGTCATATGTATCCGGACCTCCTGAATCTCTACGGAGACCGGGGAAATGTGCTGAGCCTGATCCGAAGGGCCGAGCTCCGCGGGATCTCGGTGAAACTGGTACCTGTCTCGATCGGGGATGAATTTGATGAGAAGGATTTCGACATCGTTTTCCTGGGTGGCGGACAGGACGCGGAGCAGAACGTTATCCGTAAGGATTTCGTGGAAGTGAAGGGCCCGAAGGTAAAAGAAGCCATCGAAAACGGCATGGTATTCCTCTGCATCTGCGGCGGATATCAGATGCTCGGTAACTACTATCAGGAACACGACGGCACGAAGATCGAGTGCCTCGGCGCGATCGATATCTACACAGTAGGAGAAGATGTCCGGTATATCCAGGACACGATCTATGAAGCAGATTTCCTAAAAGAAGACGGAGTTTCCGACAGTGCGGTCCTGTATGGATTTGAAAACCACAGCGGAAGAACCTATCTGGGACCGTCCGTAAAGCCGATGGCGAAGGTCATCGAGGGTGCCGGAAATAACGGAAAAGACGGCTTCGAAGGCGCAATCTATAACAACGTGTACTGCACG
Organism: uncultured Eubacteriales bacterium; assembly: GCA_900317035.1. Classification (GTDB taxonomy): domain Bacteria; phylum Bacillota; class Clostridia; order Saccharofermentanales; family Saccharofermentanaceae; genus Scatonaster. The sequence goes on along the minus strand of ONFC01000038.1, from coordinate 11,705 downwards.
TATTCCCACGGAAGTTTCCTGCCGAAGAACCCTAGAATGACGGACCATCTCCTGCGGCTGGCGTTAAAGAGAAGATATGGTGACGATTACGAACTTCCGGCGCTCTCTACGGAGAACGAGGACTTCGCAAGAGCAGCACTTCTCCGCTATAAAGAGAAGGGCAATACTGCGCCGTAAAATTTTTTCCTGATGTATTTTTGCAAACAAAAACGGCGCCGCAGAAACGACGCCGTACAAGTGCTTTTGAAGTAGAACTATTAAGTTGCGCGGTCGCGTCCGAGATTCTTAGAGGTGTAGAGACGCTCATCCGCTTTATGGATCAGGTCCGCAACATCACTGCAATCACGATAACAGGAGATACCCATACTAGCGGTAAGACGTACCGGAGCCGAGCTCTCATCGAGAACGATCGGTGCGCCGGACAGCGCAGTACGTACACGCTCGGCCTGGACCTTCGCGCCCTTGAGCGGTGTATCCGGAAGAAGCATCATAAACTCATCACCGCCGATGCGGAAGACCATATCGGACTTTCTGCACTGGGAGGTGAGGATGCCGGCTACGAGGCGGAGCACGTCGTCGCCTTTGTTGTGGCCGTATTCATCATTGATCTTCTTAAAGAAATCGATATCGAGGGAGATCAGGGAGAACGTGTCATCCGGATCATCCTTCTTACGTCTGTTTCTTCTATCGTACTGGGAAGCGGTCTTCTCGATCATCTCGTAGAAATAGCGGCGGTTGAAAAGACCTGTCAGATCGTCGACCTGGGAAAGTCTCTTCAGCTTCTCATTGGTGCGGCTCAGCTCTTCCTCCACGATCTTCAGCGCGGTGATATTTCTGCTGATGCCCCATGTGCCGATGACGTTATCTTTTTCATCGATGATCGGATATTTCGAGGCGGAATACCAAACGACGGAACCGTCCGGCTTCTCGAGTTTCTCGATATTGGAGATGAGAGGAATACGGGTCTCCATGATCTCCATTTCCTCTTTACGTGCACGGGTGGCAAAATCCTTCGGGTAATAATCGGCGTCTGTCTTACCGACCATCTCTTTCGGGTCGGATATTCCGAACTGTGCGGCGTGGGACCGGTTGTTCCAGATAAAACGGGACTGGTGATCCTTGAAATAGATGGTGTCATTGGAATAATCCCGGATGACATCAAGGATCTTCTCGTCAGAGAAGAAGGGATGTAATTTTCCTTTGCTCATAAACGCAGCTCCTTTTAAATGTTGTTACTAACCGTCCTTTTACTTAGATAAATTCCCCCACGAAGTACATTATCTCAAAAAATATGGAAAAAATAAATACACAAAAGCAATTCTTTACGGTTTCTGCTATACTGTGACTGATAGTTATAGAAAAACGGGAAAGGTAAGCCACATGAAACTGGAAATCATGGATACCACCCTTCGGGATGGAGAACAGACCCCGGGAGTTTCCTTTACTCCCAGCGAGAAATTAAGCATAGCCAAGATCCTTCTGGACGAGGTGAAGGTCGATCGCGTCGAGGTCACATCCGCACGTATTTCCGACGGTGATTTTGAAGCACTTCAGAAGATCACGGAGTGGGCATCTGGCAAGGGATATCTCGATAGGGTCGAGGTACTCGCCTTTGTCGATCGCGGCCACTCCCTTTCCTGGATCCAGAATGCCGGAGGTAAAGTGATCAACCTCCTTTGCAAAAGCTCTATCCACCATCTGACCGCACAGCTCGGGAAGACCCCGGAGCAGCACGTCGGCGAGATCCGAAGAGTCATCGAGGATGCTTCTTTCCGCGACATGAAGATCAATGTCTATCTCGAAGACTGGAGTAACGGCGTTCAGAGTGATTTTGAATATGTAAAAATGCTTGTAAGCGAGATCTCGGTCCTTCCGGTCGAGAGGATCATGCTGTGCGATACACTCGGCGTACTGACGCCGGATATGACCTTCGAATATGTAAAGAAGATGTGCTCCCTGTTCCCGGAGGTACACTTCGATTTCCATGCACATAACGACTACGATATGTCGGTCGGAAATACCATCATGGCGGTAAAAGCCGGCGCCAAGGGTGTCCATGTTACCGTAAACGGCCTCGGCGAGCGTGCCGGAAATGCACCTCTTGCTTCGATCGTCGGAGCGGTCGCGGACTTCTGCGAGAATAGATCGACGGACATCAATGAAACAGCGCTGGAGCATGTCAGCAAGATGGTCGAGTCTTTCTCCGGGATGCGTATCCCGAAGAACCAGCCGATCACAGGTGCTGCGGTATTTACCCAGACCTGCGGCGTCCATGCGGACGGCGATACGAAGGATTCCCTGTACTGCAATAAGCTCGCACCGGAGCGCTTCGGAAGATTCCGCCAGTATGCGCTCGGTAAGTCAAGCGGACGCGCGAGCATCGCGAAAAACCTGGAAGAGTTCGGACTCGATCTGGATAAGGATTCTCTTGAGAAAGTTACGGCCAGGATCGTCGAGATGGGAGATAATAAAGAGAGCGTCATGACCGACGAGCTCCCGTATATCGTGGCCGACGTACTCGGAAAGGGCAACGGCGAATCGCACGTAAAGATCTTAAACTACTATGTCTGCCATGCCAGGGATCTCAATCCTGTAGCGACGATGCGCATCCAGATCGACGATAATGTCCATGAGGCGAGCGCATCCGGTGAAGGTCAGTTTGACGCCTTCATGAAAGCTCTTCAGAAAGTATATCAGCAGTTCGGAAGGACACTTCCTTTCTTCGCCGACTATACCGTCACGATCCCGCCGGGAGGCCGAACGAATGCATTTGTCGAGAGTGTTATCACCTGGCGTGACGGAGAGCATGAGTTTAAGACCAGAGGTCTCGACCGTGACCAGGTCGCCGCAGCGATCAAGGCAACAGCTAAGATGCTGAATATTATCTATGAGCAGGAACAGCTCAGCGAGTAAGGTATATTCTGAATAAGACAAAAAAACGGCCGGAATCGTGAGATGCCCGGCCGTTGCTTTTGCAGTGGAATCATTACTTTGCTAAGTACTTGAAGAAGGCCGTATTTTCGTAGTCTTCGACGAAGAACTGTTTCTTTACGACTTCCAGCTCTTCTTCTTCGATGATGTTTCCGAAGGATCCGATCTTATGGATCTCGTCTTCGTAGTTGACCTCATCCGTGAAGTGCATCTGATACGAGATCAGGGCATTGAAGAGCACGTAGTTTACCGGAACATATGCGGCGATGCACATGATGATAAGAACAGCTCTTCCGGCGAGTGCTTTTTTCAGTTCGAGCTTATTATCGCGGCACATCTCGAAATTATCGGTAACGTACATCACGACATAAAGACCGATCATGAAGGCCGGCGCCATGCTGCCGCGCATGATGAAGTCATTTGCTTTGCTGATCTTATAGATCGGAAGGATCAGCAGGGTAATGACGGCCGTCCACAGCATCGGATCCTTGCGGTGTTTCCTATAAATCAGCAGGGTCCAGATACCGAATTCGAAGACGACATACTTTACGTAGTCCAGAATCAGACCGAACGGAGTGTCATAGAATTTCCAGATAAAGCCGTCGTCACCGGTCGCATTCGGGTTCGCCGTATATAGAAGTCCGAAGACGATCAGGACGATGATCGGCGGAATTATATTCACCGGTGTAAATGTATTTTTCAGAAGCGGTTTCATCCGGAGTTTCTTTGCTCCATTTTCTTCAGTGCGGCTCGTGGTGATGAGCTTACAGATGCACATCGGCAGGATACCGATCGTTGCCCACGGGGAATAGCAGAACATCAGGCCGCCAAGAAGACCGATGCTTCTGCCGTCTTTTGCCAGAAGAAGCAGGATCGTGATCAGCCATCCGGGGATGCTCTGGTTAAATACATTCATGATCTGGAAGAAGTTTCCGTGGATAAAGAGGTGCGAGTTCCAGCCTTCCCAGGTCGTGTCCGTCTTCGTGATAAGGTTGATCACATAGGGGATCACGTCAAATCCGGCAAAGAGGATCAGGAAAAGGAAGAGCGCGCGGGAAGCTCTCTTATACAGGAGGGAAGCTCCGGCGAAGATCAGGAATAATCCGATTCCGGTCCAGATGAGAAGGACGATACGTGCGACAAGAAGGCCGAAGAGCTTTCCGAAAAGCGCCGGGATCATCCAGAAGACGAAGTAATAGGCAAAGGCCGCCGATCCGCTTCCGAGGCTGGCCGCGACGGCGGGATTCTGCTGGGTGGAGAAATCATAGACGACCGGCCACTTATACTCGACCAGATCGTTTAAGATCGCATAGCGGACACGATGGTCTGCCGAACAGTTGCCAAATTCACCGACGCCGCCCCAGTAAAGAAAGAGCGGGATCGCGATGAGAAGGAAGATCAGGCAGGAAGCCTTGATCTCGATCTTTTTCTCAGATGGGTCAAGTGCCACATCCGGGGACTTTTTTCCGTAATCGCGCATCGCGAGGATCACTGCGCCTGCGATGCCGGCTGAGAAGAGAAGTGCCCACCAGACCTTAAGGTAACCGATGAAGAAAATAATGACCGGGAGCGACAGATAGATGAGTGCTGCCCGGTAGAAACTATTTGCCCGGATCGTTACGGACCGGGAATTCAAGCTTTTTTCAGTTTTCAGTGAATCCACGACTTTCATGATCCGCTGCCTCCAAGTATTACTGATTTACGATCGACATTTTCGCGCCGACATACTTGAGATAGATATGGATATTGCCGCCGGGGACGGCTTCAAATTCAAACGAGCGGGAAATGTTTCCTGCAGTATAGTGCACACTGATCTCGTTATGCTTTACAAAGGTCGTCATGGAGATCGTCTGCCCGTTATTTACCACGGTCATCGGAGTTCCATTAAGGTAGACCTGTACGCCGATCGCGCATCCTGCCAGCGCGCCATCGATGGCATTCTTTTCCGCCGTTCTGGCCATGATGACCGTCTCGGAAGCGGCGATCTTTTTATCGGCAGTAAATGCGTTCTTCATGGCGATGACATCATAGACGATCAAACCGGCAACAATTCCTCCGAATACTCCCGGAGAAATGCTGATTCCGAACCATTCCACATTTCTTCCATTCGCATAGATGAGGAAACCGGAAAAAATGATGATAACGGTACTTACAAGACTGATGATCGCTAATGATTTTCGCATGAATATATCCTCCCGATGAAGAATTCCTGCTTCCTAAATACCCATAGATATGTTGCCATAATTTAAGTGAAAAAGAAAGAGCAGCAGAGGATAGGCAGCAGGGTCACATCTGATCCTGGATGTATCTGACGATATCCTTCATCTTACTTTCTTTCCATGCGCCTTTTTCCGCTTCTTCGGCAAGCGGGCAGAGGATAAAGAAATCAAGTGTCTCCCCGGGGACTCTTCCGGTCCGCATCGGCTCGGAAAAATGCGCCTTCCAGTCTTCTTCGGTCGCATTCTTAAAGCGCTCCGGCTGAAGGAAAGTCATCTGACGCTTCGTTGCAGCGATATGCATCTTCGCAGACAGCGGCGACAGGAGCTTATACTCTTCTTCCGGAACATCCTGGAAGATCACCGGTATCTCACCGGTATCGATCCTCTCGGTATCTCTTAAGATGTCGATACCGTAGGGCTTGAAGGTAAACTTCTCGGAAGAAAGATCCAGCTGCAGTAAAAGTCCTTTTTCCGTATTAAACTGGGACCGCTGGTATGGCGTGTCGAAGATGAAATTTCCGAGCGAGTAGAAGATCGCTTTCTCCCCGACGATCTCATAGTTCATCGGAACATGCGGGTGATGGGAAACGACGATGTCCGCGCCCATCTCCAGATACAGGTGATAGCGGTCACGGGTATAGGGCGACGGAAGCGGAGTGAACTCCTCACCGGCGTGGGCAACGACGATGCACCAGCGGCAGGTCTTCTTGATCTCCGTGATCGCTTCCCGGATCGCGTCGAGGTCGCTCCAGCTGAAGCAGCCGGCCTCGGTCTCACTAGCTTTTCTGCAGGCGCGCTGATAGCCGACACCGAACATGCCGATGCCGCCGGACTCGGAAAGATAGTGGATCTTCCTGGCTTCTTCGATATTCATGCCGGCACCGATCGTAGCGATACCGCGTTTCTTCGCCTCTTTCAGCGTCGATGCGATGCCTTCTTCGCCGGCATCCTTAATGTGGTTATTGCAGATATTCCAGATGTCACAGTGGTTTTCGGAAAGAAAATCTGCGACAGCGGGCTCCATGAAGTGCAGGAGCTGCTTCGCGCCCTTGGTCTCTTCGTTCTTCGGGCAGTCCATGATCGGTCCTTCGACATTGGCGATCACGTGGTCGGCGTAGGAAAGGACGTCTCTGACACGCTTGCTCAGAAGGTTCGGATCTTCCCAGCGGTGATCCATGAAGCGGTCAAAACCGATGTCCCCGGTAAAGACCAGCGTCGTCTCGCCGCGAAGGATCTGGCAGAACTTGTTGCCACGGGCTTCGAAATCCTTGAAATGGGTGTAGGATGCGGCAGCAGGGGAAAGAATACAGGCCTTTCCTTCAGGAGTGATCTTCTTTCCGAGATCGACCGATTCTTTCAGATCGGCGACCAGATGGGTGTAGGGAAGATCTCCGACATCCTCGTAGATGCGTTTGCCGGACTCATAAGAGAAGATGTACTGGTATTCCGGGTGTGCTTTTACAAAGTCGATAAGCGCGGAATAGTCGATGCCACGGTCCATGCCGCCGATCAGGAGAGTGGCGGTATTTGCGATACTGGTCGCTGCCTGAATGGTGGCCTGCGGGATCGTGCTGATCGAGTCGTTATAGAAGTCGATACCATCGAAGTTTCCGACGAATTCGAGGCGGTGGCGGAGCCCGGTGAAGGACTCGATGCTCTTTCTCACCTTCTCGGGATCGAGACCGAAGACCTCGGTGCAGATACGGAAAACGAAGGTCGCATTGAACTGGTTATGGGCACCTCTGAGCTTCATATCGAAGTTCATCGATGTATTAAAATCGAGCCTCGTTTTTTGAGCTTTGGTTTCGATCTCCGGAACGTCGTTTCCGTAGTAAAGAAAATCTCCGGAGGTCTGGTGTATCGTGATATTCTTCTTTGCGTTAAAGTAGTTCTCCATCGTGATATATCGGTCAAGATGGTCCTCATAGAGGTTCAGGAAGACCGCCACATGCGGAGAGGTATCGAGGTCGGAGAGCTGATGACAGGAAAGCTCATAGACGATCGGCGTGCCCTCATGGATCGCGTCATAGTAGTCAAAGCACGGAAGACCTATGTTTCCGCAGAGGATCGCGTCGCCATTCCTGATCTCGGAAAGAACGTGATACAGAAGCGATGAAGTAGTGCTTTTGCCCTTGGTGCCGGTAATACCGATGACCTGGGACGAAAACTCCTCCATGAAGAGGCGGGTCTGCGAGATATATTTCGGATCGTCGATATGCGTGATGATGCCGGGGCTCTTGATGATGAGATCGTAATCTCCGGAGAGCTTCTGGATCTCTTCTTCTTTTCCCTCGACGAGGTCGTAGGTGGCGGAGGGGCAGTGTTCTTTTAGAAATGTCTCAGTGGACTTGCCTTCTCTTCCTTTTCCCCAGATGAGGATACGCTTATGATCGAGTTTTTCCGTGATTCTCATGTATCGATATCTCCTTTACGTGCATCCCTATTATACTCTATATCCCGGGACTACGGTGCGGACTTCGAAGCAGGGGCGGATCCCTTCTTCCGCATCTTCCGCCAGATGGTGAAGTACATCGTGGAGAAGCAGATGCTGGCGCCGAGAAGCTGGCTTAGGAACTCGGCCCAGAAGACGCCCTCGACGCCGAGCCCGATATTCGGCAGAAGAAGAGTCAGAGGGGTCACGAGAATGATCTTTCTTAGCATGGAGAAAAAGAGCGCCTGCTTCGGGCGGTTCAGGGCGACGAATGTGGTCTGGCCGCTCATCTGAAGTGCCATGAATGGGAAGGCGCCGAAGTAGATCCTGCCGCAGCGGACAGTAAGGGATATGAGCTCGGGATCGTCGGTGAAGATCCGGATGATCGGTTCCGGGATAAGGAGCATCAGGATCCAAAGAAGGGTATTGACCAGAAGTCCGGAAAAGAGGATGAAGCGGATGCACTCAGAGACGCGGTCCTCATTCTTCGCGCCGTAGTTGTAGCTCATGACGTTCTGGCCCGCGCCGGTCACGCCGCTGTTCGGCAGGCTCATGATCTCGCGGATCGAGTTGATCAGGCTCATCGCCCCGACATAGAGGGTGCTGAGCGCGCCGCCGAAGTCATTGAGCATGACGTTGACGACGGCCTGCGTGATGCTGGAAGTGACCTTGAAAGTAAAGCCCGTCGCGCCGAGCTTCAGAAGGCCCGGAAGCTGGGAGCGGTCGATGCAGAGGCGCCTCAGCCGAAGCGGCGGCCGCTTGCTCCGCAGGAAAAGGATGACCCACAGGGCGCTGGCACTCTGGGAAAGGACGGTCGCCAGGGCGGCGCCGCGGATCCCCATATCGAGAGCGAAGATAAAGAGCGGATCGAGGGCGATATTCAGGACGGCACCGAGGATCACCGTGGCCATGCCGATCTTCGGGAAGCCCTGTGCATTGATAAACGGATTCATGCCGAGACTGATCAGGACGGGGATCGTGCCGATCACGTAGATGCGGAAATACTCGATAGCGTAGGGAAGAGATTCCTCGTTACCGCCGAGGAGCTTAAGAAGGACAGGTGCGAAGGCGAAAAGGAGCACCGTCAGTGCCGCGCCGATCAGAAGAAGGAGCGTGAACGAAGTGGACAACATGCGCTCCGCTTTTTCGTCGTTTTTCTCGCCGCGGGCGATCGTCGCGAGGGTGGTACCGCCGGTACTGAAAAGATTGGCAAATCCGCTGATCAGGGTGATCAGGGGGAAGCATACGCCGAGTCCCGTGATGGCAAAAGTACCCGTCTCTCCCATGTGGCCTATATAGGCGCGGTCCACGATGTTATAGAGGACGACCACGATCTCGGCGAGCATGATCGGAAGCCCGAGACGAAGGATCAGGAAAGGCACGCGCCCCTTGGAAAAATTACCTTTCCCGGAGGGTGTAGCGGCTCCTTCGTTCTCAGTGATCTTCAGGTGTTCGTTCTTCGGATCTTTCATGAACGGATTCCCTCTCAGACATAGGAGCGGTCGATCTTGATGACGCAGTAGTAATGAGGATGCTTCTCCAGCATCTTCTCACGGACGGTCTGGACGAGTTCTTTTTCCGAGGTCGTAATATCGTGCGGGACGACCATATCGAAGATCAGATTCGTGTGGCTCTCCCCGGGGACCATGCGGAAATCATGGATCGTGATACGCTCATCGATCGCTTTGGCAATCGCTCTGGCCTCGTCCTGAAGCTTCATGAGATCCTTGTTTTTCGTGTCGATCGGATCCATGTGGATGACGGCTTCGCAGTCCAGCTCGCGTGCCAGATCGAGCTCGATATTATCGATCACGTCGTGGATATAAAACATGTCCTGGAAAGCGGATACTTCCGCATGAAGAGAGATCATCTTCCGGCCCGGGCCGTAGTCGTGGACGACGACATCATGGATGCCGGAAATGGGCTCATGGGACATGACGATCTCTTCGATCTTGTCGAGGAATTCCCTGGACGGCGGCGTGCCGAGCAGCGGCTCGATCGTATCCCGCGCGGCATTGATGCCGGAGTAGAGGATAAATACGGCGAGCGCGACACCGATATATGCATCGACCGGAAGGTCGGTGAACTTCGTGGAGATGACAGCGAGAAGAACGACGGACGTGGAGATCATGTCGTTTCTGCTGTCGATGGCGGTCGCGCGCATGGCGGCGGAATCGATGATCTTCGCCCAGTGGAAGTTGTAGTACATCATGTAAGCCTTCACGAGAAGCGAGGCGATCAGGATCGCAACAGCCGGGATCGTGCAATCAACAGCGGTCGGGTGGATGATGCCCTCGATCGAAGACTTTCCGAGTTCAAAGCCCATGATGCAGATGAGAAGGGACACCAGAAGTCCCGAGATATACTCGATACGGCCGTGACCGAAAGGATGGTCGGCGTCAGGTGCTTTTCCCGCGAGACGGAAACCGATCATGGTGATGATCGAAGATCCGGCGTCCGACAGGTTATTCAGCGCATCACCGACGATCGCGATCGAGTGCGTCAGGATGCCCATGATGAGTTTTCCGATGAAAAGAAGGATGTTGAAGAATATACCGCAGGCTCCGCAGATACTGCCGACGCTTCGGCGCACTTCCGGATTCTGGGGCTTTTTATAGTCCGGCACGAGTTTTCGGATAAGAAGCGAAACCATAATTACTCCTTCTTAGAATGCTCCATACATTATAACAGGGTTTGTTGTAAAATGTAGATGTTATCTTATATGGGGGATCGTATGGATCATACTACGGAAAAAGCACTTGAACGCGTGGCCCGGCTCTCCGGGCTGTCCTTATCGGAGGAGGAGAAGGAGATCCTCTTCTCCGATCTTTCGCATATCATTCCCTATATGGAGCGTATCACCGGGCTAGATACTGAGGAAGCGGCCGGCATCGCTGCGCGGGCCGCGGATATAGAAGCGGCGGATACAGCGCCGGGAGCGGATGCGGCGGCTGAAGCTTCGGATATGACGCCGGATGCCGAAATGGCGCCGGCAGGCGGTGAGATGCTCCTTCGAGAGGATGTGGAAGAGGAATCCGGGCTTCCTTCGGCGATCCTTTCTTCCGCGCCGGAAGTCTCCGGGAATATGTTCTGTGTCCCGAAAACAGTGGAGTGAGGTGGAAAAATGACATCGAAATGCCGTAATTCCAGTGATTCTGATGTGATCCTCTCCATGAGTGCGGTAGAAACCGCGCGTGCGATCCGGGAGCAAAAAGTGACCTCGGAAGAGATCGTCCGAAAGATTTTCGAAAATATAGATGAAAATGAATATATGCTTCACGCCTATGTCTCTTTTTGGAAGGAAGAAGCGATAGAAAAAGCACGGGCATGCGATGCGAAAGTGCGGGAATACCGCGAAAACAAAGCAGGAACGCGTGAAGCCATGATGCCTGAAAACACAGAGCTTCCGCCGCTTCTCGGCGTGCCGGTCGCGATAAAGGATAATCTTCTTTATGCAGGGAAAAAGGCTACCTGCGGGTCGAAGATGCTGGAGAACTATATCCCGCCGTATTCGGCCACCTGCGTGGAGAAACTGGAAGAAGCCGGTGCCATCATTATAGGAAAAACGAACATGGATGAATTTGGCATGGGCGTTTCTACAGAGAATTCGTACTTCGGAACGACGTCGCATCCTCTTTTTCCCGACCGTGTGCCGGGAGGATCGTCCGGAGGATCCGCCGCCGCTGTGGCAGCAGGAGAAGCGATCGCTTCGCTGGGCACCGATACCGGCGGATCGGTACGTCAGCCGGCTGCCTACTGCGGGCTTGTCGGGCTTCGTCCGACCTATGGATCCGTGTCCAGACATGGTCTGGTGGCCTTTGCCTCGTCCATGGACACTGCCGGACCTATCACACGCGGAAGCCTAGATGCCGCAGTGCTTTTTAACATTGTTAAGGGGCGGGATCCGAAGGATCAGACCTCGGTTTTAGCTCCGGATATCGATATTCCGGCGATGGAGAGCTACTCTGTCAGAGGGAAGCGCATCGCTATTCCGAAACAGCTGATGGGAAGAGCGGGTGATCCTGCTTCTGAGGAGGAAAAGGGTCTTCATTTTTCTGAAGAGATCATCGACGCGGTCCGCTCAGCTAGAGTCATTCTCGAAGAAAACGGCGCATTTGTCGAAG
>ONFC01000018.1 GCA_900317035.1 uncultured Eubacteriales bacterium | reverse complement strand
TTGAATTAATAGTATTTGTGAAATAATGATGAAGTTAATAGCAATTCCAACACGTGATGGCATGGTTGATGACCACTTCGGTCACTGTGCCTATTATACCGTAGTAACACTCGACGAACAGAATCATGTTATAAAGCAAGAGCGTCTGGATTCTTCTGAAGGATGCGGATGCAAATCGAATATAGCATCTGTTATGCAGGAGATGGGCATCACCCTCATGCTGGCTGGCAACATGGGCATGGGAGCCTACAACAAGCTTTCGGCTCACGGCATCGCAGTTATCAGAGGATGCCAGGGCAAAGTTGATGATATACTGAAGGCTTATCTTAATGGTGAGCTGAAAGATTCGCTTGAATCCTGCGATCATCACGACTGTGACCACCATCAAGAGAAACCTGTGTATTTCGTTCCATCGTTCAGCAAGTAAATATGGAATACATTAGAGTATGTTGTACTTCCTAATGTATCGAACTGCAACGAGATGATAACATCATCACTTTCAGACTTTACAGAAGTCTTGATCTTAATAGTATTTCCTGCAAAGAAATTGCACGGGAAATTTACACCATTCCATGCCTCTGTACGGTTGGAGCAATGCAGGACTTTACCGTTTTCCCCATCTTCGATGTCCAGCTTTACTTCACCACGCGGCTCATACGTCACCTGTTCAGCGCCGATTTCTTCCACGATACTCGGAATGGCAGGTTTTTCTGTCTCCGTCGGTTTGTCAGCCTTCTTTTTACATCCGGCCAACGCCATGGAAGAAAGCATTACCAGCGTCATAGCCATGGCGCCGATTCTCTTCTTCATCATTGTTATATCCTCCATTTACCTAACCGGGCATGACCCGGGTATTTGTTACTTATTCATATTAACCAAAAGGAAATAGAACTTCAACGATTTTACCGAAATCGATTTCGAAACTTTGTGAATTATAAGAAAAAGACTGCACTTTTTAAAAGTACAGTCTCTGGAAATCTTTATTTTTCTGCAGTTACGATAGCATCTTCACGATATCCATCAAAGTACTTCCCGTCCCGCCAATACCGTTTCCGGCATAAACGGCCTGCTCGACACACTGACTATTCAGCACCCATTCACCGCTTTCACGTTCAAATATGAAATAGCAGACGGTTTCTTGCTTATCCCTGCAGGTAAGGTCAACAGTAACAATATAATACTCATCATCTTTTTCAACCTTATCAATATCAAAAATAACGCCTGAAAGTAAAGCATACCGCGCATCATCTTCATTATCATATGTCTCATGTCTTAAGGAAGAGCATAATGATCTGCAGGAGCCACCGATCTTTAAATCAGAACCATCCGGTGAATATGTTGACCATGTTCCTTTATTGTGATTGATCGCCCCATATGATTCCAGAACATATTCGACACGCTTCTTGATCTGAGCGCGTTCGCTCCCCGGGCCATACGTCGAAATAAAATAATATGCGATTATTCCGACCACAGCGAGTATGATAAATACCAGTGCAATTTTATAACTCTTTTTCATATGTTTTCTGCTGATTATCCGAGCGCACCCTGCAATGATTTGATGGCTTCGTCATATGCTGACGCAGATACTTCGTCATAATCTTTGCCATTAACTCTTAAATTTTTCAATGCATCCAGCGTATTAGAAAGTCTCCATTCTCCATCATAATAGAAATACTCAAGTTCCAGATCGCCTTCAGTATTATTGTTGTAAAAAAGATGGACCTTAACAGTAGCGTCCCTTCCGCTTACTTTTGTGCTTGTAATATAAAACTTCGCATTCTGCAGGAGAGTTGACCCTATCTTGTTAAACAGGAACTGACCGTCCATATTCGAATCAGAAGATGATGAAAAAACAGTCTTTACATTATTAAGTTGAGAAAGATCTACTTCATCGTCTCCTAAAAAGTCGCTTTGAGGTTCAAAAGGAGGAACATACGACTCATCCACTTCAACACAGCCAGCGGCAGTGAGTGTATCCACAGCACTATCACGCAACTTTGCTTTCTTAAGTTTACGATCCTGGACGATGCCTGTAATGATCATAACTGCAACCAACACAAGAAGTATTGCCGAACAAATCCAGTACGATCTCTTCATATCTTTTTCCCCTTTTGTAAAATCACTTTGATATTACCACATACCGCCGCAAATTGTAAACAATTTGTGAACAGGAAACACGTGGCAATTTCTTACACCGGGGATTAGATCTTTTACTGTTTATCTGTATGTACGTCCAGCTGCGGGAAAGGTATGGTTATTCCATTTTTGCGGAAATGCTCATCCACAGTCTGTAGAGTACGCCGTTTTGTATCTGCACGTTTCGTCGGTGGGACCATTACCCTCAGCCGATAAGCGATTGAAGAATCCTGAAATTCCTGAAGGCCGAGGAATTCGACTTTTTTGACATCTTTCCAGGTAGTGATCTCCTTGACGATATCATCAAAGACAGCGCGGATCTTCTCAGGAGATTCGTCATAAGCCAGCGGAATATCCACAAACAAGACGTCGTTATATCGGAATACACGATCGATGTTTCTATTACAGATCCTTACCTCATAGCCCTCTTCAGCATTTACGATGCGGGTAGACTTTAATGACATGCTCGTTACTCTTCCGACATGATTATCGACCTTTATAACATCTCCGATCCTAAAGAATTCCTCACTGATGATATTCACGCCCATAATAATATCTTTAAGCGCATCCTGCAGAGCAAGACCGATAATAACGCTGGCAATACCTAAACCGGCAACGGCACTGGTAACATCGATTCCGTTGATCTGAAGGATCAAAAGAACACACAATATGATAAAGAAATACTTGATGATATTTAGAATAATAGATAAAGCACCGGACTGTTTATCCGTTTTACCAAACACTTTACGTACAAACCTTCTGATCATTGCCCACGCTATAAGCGAAAACAAAACAGTGGCTACACAAAGATACGGTTTGGGAGAAAGCATCCAATCAATTATCGCGTCCATGAACATCTCCATCATTCTTAAGATATTGAAATTATACGTTAAAACAGAAAAAAGAAAAAGCACAGTGAGAAAATCATCACTGTGCTTTTTGTTCTGGTCGGAGTGGCGAGACTCGAACTCGCGGCCTCTTGCTCCCGAAGCAAGCACTCTACCACCTGAGCCACACCCCGTCGCGAACTTCTAAATCATACTTCTAAAATGCTGTCATGTCAACAAAAATAATGCAAAACCTTGTGAAATTCCCACTCTTGGTATAGCTTATTTGATTTTGTAAAGTAATGATTATATTATAACGCTAAGGAATTCAATCCGTTTCAAAGAATAAAAGGAGGAACATCTATGAGAAGAAGAATAGTTTCATTTGCATCGCTCTTTCTCTCCGCGGCACTCCTTATTTCATCATGTTGCGGCTGCGCGAAAAAGAAAGAAAACGATTCAGATCTTGACGAAGAAATCGTTGAAGTTATCAAAAACTACGGAAAAGCAGTCAAAAAACTCTCTATTGATAAGATCCTGGACTATGCATCAGATTCAGATTTTGAAACTCTTGATTTAGACTCTGAAGAATCCGAGATCATATCTGCTCTTTTAAAGCGGGCCAAGATCGAGGTGACGGAAACCACGATCAAAAAGAAAAATACTGCTTCCGCGACAGTTGAAATAACATATGTCGATTTGGAATCTGTACTTAACAATTTTGACGGTCAGGCAGACAAAGAGAGCATTATCGATGCCATAAAAGATGAGAAACCCGGCAAGGAAACCGTCAAAGTCTCTTTGAAAAATGATGAAGATGTCTGGATAATAACCGATGATTCCTCCATTTATGAATTACTCCTGAATGGAGAATCCGATCTGGGTTATTACCTCCACCCTCTTGAGCCGACCGAGACAGAAATCCATACGCCGACGACGACTGAGGAGCCGACGACCGAGGACCCCGCCACTACCGAGGAACCGACATCGACTGAAGATCCGACATCAGAAGAATCCTCTCAGGAATCCGCTACACCGACTCCGGATAATACATCTGCTTCGGATCCCAAACCTACACATGAAACTCTATCTACTCAGCCATCTCCGGGACAGGTTGACGGACATATGAAATCCCCTTCCGAAATCGACAAGCTGTTTAAGGAAAATGGTTTTGATGCGGACACTTATTCTGAAGACGGCCAAAAAATTACCTTCTACTCCTGTGAGGAAGATGATATTTTCCTCTATGTCATCGAGTTTGACAGCAAAGATACTGCAGACGCGTATGCTCCTGACATAATTGATGAAATGGTCTATGAAATCATGGCGATGCAAGACGGTACCGTTACTGATAAATGGCAGGGCAACACGCATAACATTTATTCTACACACCGCAAGGACGATAATCACAACTATGATCTTTACATCTATCAGAAAGATGATCTCCTTGTTATTGGCGGTCTCGATGAATATCCTGATGCAGATATCTGCGTCGATTATTTAATTTGGTTTGAAGAAATCGGTCTTTGGAAATTCTGATACAAAGAATTATCTAAACTAAAGCAAAAGCTTTCAAGTGTACCTGCAGCGGATCAGCGCTGCAGACAGCACGAGAAAGCTTTTGTTGTATGCTTGGTTAATTAACCGATCAGTTCTTAACTGCCTTCTTAGAATCGATTTCTTCGAGCATCTTTTCAGAAATGGCATCCAAACTCATTGAACCGAGATCGCCTTCGAAACGGGAGCGGACAGAAACAGTCCCCTCTTCCAC
The DNA here is from genome assembly GCA_900317035.1 of uncultured Eubacteriales bacterium. GTDB lineage: Bacteria > Bacillota > Clostridia > Saccharofermentanales > Saccharofermentanaceae > Scatonaster. Next base: position 40,312 of record ONFC01000018.1, on the reverse strand, counting down.
TTCTTTATCACCCACAGTAAACATGTAGATGACCTTATCGATATTGGCTTCTCTGATCTTCTTTCCGAGTTTTTCGGAACGGTCGTCAACTTCTGCACGGATTCCTTTTGCACGAAGTGCATCACGGATCTCGAATGCTCTGTCAAGATGTGCATCTGCGATCGGCAGGATACGAACCTGTTCCGGTGCCATCCAAAGAGGCAGACAGCCGGCATATTTCTCGATAAGATACGCCAGTGTTCTCTCGAAGCAGCCGAGGCTGGTTCTGTGGATGATGTACGGCAGTTTCTTCTGTCCGTCTTTGTCGATGTATTCCATACCGAACTTTTCAGCTAGGAGCATATCGATCTGGATGGTAACGAGAGTATCTTCCTTACCGAATACATTCTTATACTGAATGTCGAGCTTCGGTCCGTAGAAAGCAGCCTCATCGATTCCGATGGTGTACTCCAGTCCGAGATCGTCGAGGATCTTCTTCATCGCAGCCTGAGCCTCTTCCCACTGCTCGGCAGTACCTTCGTACTTATTCTTCGGGTTTGCCGGATCCCACTGGGAGAAACGGAAAGTACAGTCTTCCAGAAGACCTACAGTGCCGAGGAAATACTTGGCCATTTCAAGGCAGTTGCTGAATTCCTGCTCCAGCTGGTCAGGACGGATGATGAAATGTCCCTCGGAGATAGTAAACTGACGGACACGGATCAGACCGTGCATCTCGCCACTGTCCTCATTACGGAACAAAGTGGAGGTCTCGGTCAGTCGCATCGGCAGGTCACGGTAACTTCTCTGGCGGTTCAGGAATACCTGATACTGGAACGGGCAGGTCATCGGACGAAGTGCGAAGCACTCTTTCGACTCATCATCCGGATCACCCATGATGAACATACCATCACGATAATGATCCCAGTGACCGGAGATCTTATAGAGGTCACGCTTCGCAAAATACGGTGTCTTGGTCAGAAGACAGCCCTTGGACTGTTCATAATCCTCGACCCAGCGCTGCAGAAGCTGGACGACACGGGCACCCTTCGGAAGAAGGATCGGAAGTCCCTGACCGATATAATCAACAGTTGTGAAGTACTCAAGTTCACGGCCGAGCTTATTATGGTCACGCTTAAGAGCTTCTTCCCTTGCAGCAACAAATGCCTTCAGCTGCTCTTTGTCCGGGAAAGCTGTTCCGTAGATACGCTGGAGCATCTTATTCTTTTCCGAACCTCTCCAGTATGCACCGGCACAGGAAAGAAGCTTGAATGCTTTGATCTCACCTGTCGATTCCATGTGAGGACCTGCACAGAGATCCGTAAACTCACCCTGCTTATAGAACGAGATAACCGCATCTTCCGGAAGGTCATCGATCAGTTCAACTTTATACGGCTCATCCAGTTTCACCATCAGTTCTCTTGCTTCTTTTCTCGGAAGTTCGAATCGCTCGATCGGAAGATTTTCCTTCACGATCTTCTTCATTTCTTCTTCGATCTTCTTCAGATCTTCTGCCGAGAAAGCCTCATCACGGTCAAAATCGTAATAGAAACCATCATCTATAGCAGGACCGATAGCTAATTTGGTTTCAGGCCACAGTCTCTTGATCGCCTGAGCCATGATGTGAGACGTACTATGGCGATACTTGTTTCTTTCTTCTTTGTTTTCAAAATCAACCATTTTGCTTTCCTCCTTTTATGGTCTTAAATTTTTCCCGCGGAATACAAAAAAGCCACGCATCCCGCATATAGGGATGCATGACTGCACGGTTCCACCCTAATTGCCCGGAATCTCCGGACCACTCATTTCCCCTGGTAACGCTTGTAGGCAGCGGCTGCTTCATACTTGTAGTCTTTCCGAAGCGCAACTCTGAGGTGGTACTTCCCAATCACTCCTGTAAAAGAACTTTCAGCCGATGGTTCTTTCTCTCTGGCAGGAGAACATATCGGAAAACATGTCCTCTTCAACGTCTTAATTGAGTATCAGTTTATTCCAACCTATCCCGAATTGCAAGCGGTTTTTTACCGCAAATATAAATATCAAGCAGATTTATCTTAATTTGAGCAGTTTTTCCATCTGAAAAGCCAAAATACGCATCTGGGCTATATCCGCAGCAGACGGAGTATCTCCGAGGCCCTGAAGGAAAATATAGTATTTATCTCCATACAGGAGCTCCAGATAGCAGTATCCATACTCGGGCTTGTCTTTATCCAGATATCCTTCATAGATCAGCAGATTATCTGACATTTCAAAATTCCTGGAATTCAAAGGAGCACTGGAAACCACAAGCTGATTTACCAGTTCATCAAACGTTTTCCCCTGATGCTCCTCGACAGTTACGATCACTCCCATGGTCTCATTTATGGCAAGAAAACCTGTTCCTGTCTGGCCCTGCTGTATCTGAAGGCCGTTGTCCGTGCAGAACTTCTTGATCTCATCGGGAGTAAAGATGATGTCCTTATGCTGCCGCCGTTTCGCAGATTTAGCAATCTTTTCTGCACTCTTTGAAATATAATTGGCACGGGTTTCAGAATTCTGTTCTCCCGAGGAGTCCGTCTTCGACGGATTATCGGACGCGCCCTTTTTCCCGGCATAGTATCCGGCAACTCCGGCAACGATTCCAACCAAAATAACCGCAATCAAAACCAAACACAGATTTTTCCAAAACATCTGGTCCTTTGCGGATGCATCTTTCTTTGCACTGTTTTTCGATGTTTTATCAGAAGAGACTGCCGGCTCCGCTACTGTTTCAGGAGTAAGCTTTTCCGACACATCCGCAGAATCAGAAGATTCCACAAGTTCGGCTTCAACATTTTCCATCTCTTCTGTTTTATTCGTTGAATCGTCTGATGCCATCTTTATCTCCTGATTGACCGGACATATTTATCCAGCCAGATTTCGTCTTTGTATTCACTGTCACTATTCATCAGGCAGCCATAACATAGATCATCCGCAACTTCAAGAATCGTATCCTTCAGTTCCAGATCCCTCTTCCATTTCTCATCAATTGCATCATAACCGCAAAGAGCTCCGACGATATTTCCGGTCAGTGCTCCGGTAGAATCGCTGTCTCCGCCGTGATTGACAGCAGCAATAAGAGCAGCGGAAAAGTCCGTCTTATATTTCAGCGAACAGTACACCGCTATAGCAAGTGCTTCATCGCCGCACCAGCCGGAACCGATCGATGCTATATTCTCAATATCTGTACGGTTATTGGAAGAAAGAAGCACCGCTTTATCGATCAGATCCATAAATACTCCAAGATGTTTACGTGCCGGAAACAAAGCACGGATCATCTCAGATGCTTCATGGACCAGTTCCAGAAGATCGACATCTCCACTTTCTGAAACGATATGCTTAATAACATGAGTAAGAAAAGCTGCCGGCATAAACGCGAGAGAATGCGAGTGAGTAAGAGCTGCGATCTCTGCACCTTCCATATCCGCCACACTGTCCTGAAAATTCCGAAGGGCAAGACCTACAGGAGCAATACGCATGACACCGCCACAGCCTTTACTGTGATTGATCCGATGTTCAGTAGATCCCTGTTCTCCGCTCGAGAGGGCATCCAGGCATGTTGCACCAGGAGCTCTGCAGCTCCAAAGCTCCTTTATGTCGGAAAGCCAGCAGATACGTTCCTCATGATCACCTCCACGCTGAGTTTCCAGCCAGTCGAGGTATGCCAGATATACATAGTATCTCGGTTGAGAGGATATTCCGGAAAGGGATGCTCGGGTCTGACCAAAAAGCAGTCCGTTAGCCGTAAAGAGACTCATCTGAGTATCATCAGAAAAAAGAGCAAGTCCGGTCGCCGGATCTAAGGAATAAGATGTGATCCCGGAGGCGCCATATTGCTCTAAAATCTCTTCATATTGTTTAAACTCGACCGGATAACCGAGCGCATCGCCGCAGGCGCCGCCAAAAAGGCAGCCCCGGATACGGTCCAGAGACTTTTCGCGTTCAGAAACAACAGTCCGAATATCTTCCGGAAGATTTGTCTTGTCCATAATCCACCCTCCCTATAAGGACATTATATCAGAACGCGGGGAATTATGACTTAACTTCTTTTCCAATCATCTGATGAAGTATATCTTTCCAGGAATAACGTACCTTTTCCACTCGCATCATCCAGGTAAGTTTTACAATATTAAATGCAAGGAAGCAAAGCACTGACCCGGAGAAAAAGGACGTTCCGGCGCTTAAGAGAGCACAAAGGATACAGGCTAGAATAACCTTGCCATAGTATTCATCCTTCGTAAAAAAGAAAGTGACCACTGATACAAGGCCAAGCTGAACAAAGCCCGAACCGAAGCGGATCCAGGAAGTCAAAACAGTGTCATTTATGACTAAAGGAGATCCCATAAAAAGGAAGCAGATGATACTCTCCACAATACAGACTATGTTCAGCTGCTTACGGATATGATCCATCTTCTGCTGTTCCGCTTTACGTTTCTTCTCCTCTTCTAAAAGCCGGATCTTCTCTTCCCGCTCTTTTTTCCAGGTTTCTTCCATGTCACGCTGAGCCTGGATACGGCCGATCTCACGATCATATCCCTCACCGTAATCCCCGCTTCTGGAAATTAGCATCTGTTTGCCGCAAACAGTACAAGTCGCGACCTTTACGGCTGAATCAACAGTTACATTCGCACCGCACCCGGTGCATGTCATATCCACCAGTTTCATTTTCTTATACCTTTACTTATTCAACAGAGACCGCAAAAGGATCCGTCAGGATAGCGTTTTTGTAATCACTGCCGATCTGAATCCTAAGGATCATCTCGATCTGCTTGACCTTCGAGATCTTGGCATCATCCAGTCTGGATTGATAAATCGTAGGCGTTGCTATGACCTTCTCCCCCGGAGAAAGCATCTGGAATAAATGTATGTTCACCGGAATACCATTAATCAGAGATTCTTCCGTCTTTACCTGAATATCCTGGTCAGAGTTGTTTTCAATAAGGAACAGCAGCGTCGCATCCGATCTGGATGGAGGATTATAACCGAGAACCGAGATCTTTATGCCATTTTCATCATAAACCGTATATTCATACGGGATTTCATATACATAGTTTTCATCATATAAAGAAGTGAGCACTGTCGCCAGTTCTGAAACATAAGTCTCCTGAACATCAGTGTATTCGACCTTAAAAGACACTTCAAACTTTCCCGGGTTCCAAAGCCCGATCTCATTTCCCAGTGTTTGGAAAAACTCGAGTTCACATTCTTTTGTCGAGCCGCTTTCGAAGTCCATCATCCAGAGAGGGACCATAGAATACCCGTCCACAGTAAGTCTTTCAAGATGAAGTGTTACTGGATGGCCGGTCTGATTATCGACCCGCATTAAAAGAGAACGTGTCGTGCCGATGCCGACACTATAACCATAAATATGTATGGAGAGTCCGTCCTTGTTTAGGATCTCGGTATCTTCTATCTTTATCTCCTTATACTCATATTCCGGAACTTCATGCGGAGGAAGCACTTCAACTTCACAATCGAACGAGGAAGTGATTTCGGAACCTTTTGACAAGGTCTCGCTTGTTGTTGTAGTAGGATCAGTATCAGTAGGTTCCGGGCTGACTGATGGTTCCGAAGAACTCGATGGAGTATCGGTCTCCGTCATCGTTTCTATCGGAAAACCGGATCTTCTTGCAAGTTTCCTGGACCCCTCTTCATGTTTGCATGAACAGATAGTCATAGGTATCCCGATCAACAGGCTCAGTATCAATAATTCAGGAAGAAACTTTTTCATAGTTAGGCCCTCTTATATATCTCATTCCAAGAAAATTATAGCACATCCTTTTCCTTGTTGTGATATGATGGAACGCGTAGATAAAGCAGGTTATTTAGGAGGATACTATGAAAAAAGCACTGGCACTTGCTCTCTCTCTGGTATTAATCATTCAAGCATCAGGATGTGCGAGAAAGCCACGTCTGGATATCACATCTTTTGAAAAGCATGTTCTTTCCGATTTGGAATTGGAGAAAAAAGAAAGTACTGACGGTCAAGCTCTCGGATATTATGCTCTGGATAGCGAAATGTCGAATTATACAGATGCAAAACTCGATCACTACTCACAGGTTTATTCCAACGCTACCAATGGAACCGTCGGAAATCTGTTCATGGTCTACTCCGATTACCAGGATGCTACGGAAGCCCAAAACTTCTTCAACGAATTAACCAGTGCCGAAAAGGATCTTGTTATTTCCGCACCTAATACTCACCGGTCCGAATCCGGGAAAGATTATCTTCTTGTACTTTCTTCCAAGGATCAGTTAACTTTCAACTTCGAATGTTTATACATCAAAGATGATGCTATATTATTTGTTTCCATCGTTCTTTCCGCTTCTGATGCCAGCAGACTTGACGCAGAATGGCTGAAAAAAGTAGACAAACTGTTTAAAGATCTGCAGATCCATTCACCTTTCGGTCTCGAACCAAGCATTGAGGAACTGCTGTAAAGACATATTTACAGAACACTCAGGTCGAAGCTGTTTTTCCTGCTTTATTACGGAAAAGCAGCTTTTTTATGCCGTCAGTGATGTATTTCTCGATCACACCCAGAAGGATCGTAAGTGCAAATACGGTTAAAGCAAAAATGAGCAGATTATAGTTCTTTACCTTGAACGGGAATTTCTTATTATCCATCAGATATCTCATGATCTCCAGAGCCATGAGGTTCATAAGATATGTATCCAGCGAGAATTTCCCGAAGAACCTTGTTACCGGATTATCGACATGATACTTCATCATGAAGATGATGATAAGGAACCCAAGAAGAGCGAACAGCGGGAGCTGGCAGAAATATGTCTGCACTTTGCTAACGATCCCGGGGCCTTTTCCGCTGTATTCCGTCCAATATCCGAAAGCTGTCTGTCCATAATTTGATAGAAGATACGCAAGATAAGTTAAAAGAAGAACAATATGGAACTTCAGCGCATACAGGCGTCTGAACCAGGAGACGATCTTCTCTTCAAACTGTGCAAACAGAAGGCCGGTTAAGAAAGCTATAGCGGAATTGACCCACCACTCACCGTTAAACCACAGGATCTTCTGTTCACACCACCACGGGACTTTAGTTCCAGAAAGCCACCAGTTCTTCGGTCCATGCCACCAGGCCATGTGTCCGTTGAAACAGAATCCGATGCCCATACCGATGATCACAAGCCCAATGATGGTAAAGCATACCGGACGATTCTTAATAAAGCGGAACGTCAGGAAGAATACCAGATAGAGGATCGCCAGTACCACAGGGAACCAGGCATATGGATTCATCATGGTAAGTCCCGTAAAATTGCAGATCCACTGCGCCGCCGGCCACTTCACTTTTACGACAAAAGCATAATAGATCGCATACAGGATCACATTTACATAAAAAGGCAACAGTATCGACTTAACTATACGGTTTCTGATAAAGCCTTTAAGGTAGTTTTCTTTTGTATTCAAGCTTTTAAGAAGTCCATAGCCGGAACAGAAAAAGAATATCGCGACGAAAAAAGCTCCGGCATTTACAAACGGGCTTAATACTCTACTCCGCTGAAAAGCCTCTTCCTGCGAAATATGGTGCAGGATAACACCAATCGCGGCAAATCCGCGAAGCGACTTCATCATATCTAGTGAACAGAAATCCTTATGGAAGTCTTTTTTTCCAAGTTTACTGGAACTGCCCCAGAAAAGAAGCATAAAGAAAAAATAGTATGTGGCGACACGAAGTATCGACCAGATATTGAAGAAATCTTTTAGCATAAGAAACCCTTCTTCCTTAATTTCGTATGTATTTTCTCACATATTCACTTTAATGGAAACCGTAATAATTAATTATATAGAGTTTCTCCTGTCTTTTAGTATTTGTTTTCGATTAAAAAACAGAAAATTCATATTTTGATAAAAATGAAATTTCATCTTTTCAATAAAATAAAGCTATAGACATCAAGTATTTCCCCAAAAAAGGAGGAGCGACATGAAGAGAAAAATATCTGTTTTCATTTGTTTAACCTTGCTTCTTAATCTTCTCTGTGCCTGCAGTTCAAAAGAAGAATCCACGCAAACATCAAAAAAGAAAAAGAAGACTAAAAGTCAGACCAATATCACAGAAACTATTGAATCTACTGAAGATATCGATACCTCTGATTCAGAAAAGCCAACTACGACCACAGTTGAGACCACAGAGGAACCGACCACTTCCGTCCAGCAGATATCAATCGAACCGGCAGATACCAAGAAGATCAACTGGGTCGAAGTCAAAGATCCTTACGGCTACACATCTGTCACTGTACCCGACACCTGGAAAGTCGAATTCATCATGACAGATCTCATCGGATATGGCTTGATTGCTCAAGATGAAACATGTCCTGACCGTATTTTTATATTCCAACTTCTTGCATCGCCTTTTGTTAAATCTAAAGAGTCCCATGACTTCTGGGCCAAAAATGCCGGCGGCAACTACATGGGTTCTTCCAATGCATTTGTAGATCACCCGTATTTAACTACTCCTACTACAGAAGGCTTCTTCGCTGAGTGTGGCGGAGCATACATGAATCTTAATGACTTTGCGATGATCACTAAACTTGAGGAAAACAACCCGCTGTTCGGGGATGTTATAGAAGGCACCTGCAAATCTCCAAACGGAAACTATGTAACCGGTGTTTTTGGCGGCTCGGTCTGGAATACCATGGATTACTGGATGAGCGGCATTGACTGCGGCTGGTATAGTGTATCTAATCTTTTAGTCATGGCAGCTCCGGAAGAGGACTATACTAACTGGATCCCTGTAATGACACAGATGTTTAACTCCATTAATTTCAGTGAGCAGTTCATGCAGGATAGAAACCGTGAATGGGCTCAGATCATAGGAACGTCCCAGTACCTGGGCAAGATGGCGGATCAGATGGGCGATATGATTATGGATACCTGGAATAAATCGAGCGAAACGCATGATATCCTGTCTCAGATGCGTAGTGATTCTACGCTTGGCAGAGAGCGTGTCGTTGATAACGAGACAGGCGAGATATACTATGCCCCTAACGGATTCTCAGATGAATACTATGGCACACGGTATTCAGCTCTTCCTGAAAATGATCCCAGATACCGAAACCCGGTTGCCGGGACACTCTCCATCGACTGATTCCGGGAAGGATCTGACTCTTTCCTACTTGTAGTTTCTATATAGAAAGTGGCGGTCTCGAAAAAGGAACCGCCACTTTTTATTTCTATAAAACAGGATCAGCCGAGATGGATCTTCGCCTCAGGATAGACACTCTTCACTTTATTCTTATCTTTTGTGACAAGCCCCATAGCGAAAGTCAAAGGACCAACACGGCCTAAAAACATAACCGGAATGATGGCCAGCTGTCCAAAGAAGGAAAACTGCGGTGTCGCCGCTGACGAAAGTCCTACAGTACCAAATGCAGAGGCTGACTCAAACAGCAGGTCCAAAAAGGTAAATTTGCCGGATGCGATAAGATCCCGCTCCGTTACCGAAAGAATGCATGTCAGTAATATCATCAGCAAAAAGCCCAGCGAGAAAATGGTAAGCGCACGCTGCACTGTCGATCTGGAAACACGGTGATTTCTTATAACCACTTCATTCTTGCCGGTAATGTCGCATTTAACGGCACTGACAAGGAGCGCAAAAGCCTGTACTTTAATACCACCACCGGTAGATCCGGCTCCGGCTCCGATAAACATAAAGATCACGCAGAGGATCTTAGTGCAGTCACGCATCGCGAGAAGATCGATAGAATTCATTCCGGCAGTTCTGAGAGACATAGACTGGAAGATAGAAGCATTCAATTTCTCCCCTAACGAGAGATTTCCTATTGTAAGGCCTCCATCGTTGGTCATTTCCATAAGGAATATTAAGATTGCACCGGAAACCAAAAGGAAGACTGTCATAAAGAAAGCAAGTCTTGTATGAAACTTCATATGGATATTCGTGCGTTCTTTTTTATCATGTTTTATAAGAGTCTTGATCTTCTGCGTTGAATAATCGATCAGGTCTTTCCACACATGAAAACCAAGACCTCCCGAGAAGATCAGGAATGTCGCCGTAAGCATTACTACGGAATTGGCATTAAAAGCGGTAAAACTGGAGTACGGCCCGGATGCCGTATCGCCCATAAGATCGAATCCGGCATTACAGAATGAAGAGATAGACGTAAACAGAGACTTAAATAATCCATCTCCATAACCAAATTCCGGTACAAACTGAGTTGCAAACAGTAAAAAACCGATAAACTCAAAAGCGAACGTCATAAGCACGATCGTTTTAAGCAATCCTTTCAGTTCGGAATAGGTGAAACTGCCGCTGTTCTCCTGTGCCAGAACTCGTGTCTTTACCGATATCTTTCTACGGAAGAGATTCACTGCAAAGGAATAGATCGTTACAAGTCCCAGACCGCCAACCTGGATCAGAAGCATAAGAACGACCTGTCCAAAAGTGTTAAATGTCGTTGCCGTATCCCGAACAATAAGACCAGTCACACAAGTTGCCGAGACAGTGGTAAAGAGAGAATCAAAAAAACCGATACTTTCCCCGGATTTTGTGGCAAAAGGCATCATCAGAAGAATCGTTCCGATAGCCATGATAAGAAGGAAACTCGCCACAATTACTCGAGCGGGACGGTCCATCATCCACTGGACGATTCTCTTTGTCTTACTCCTTCGAACAAGCATTTACTGCACCATCGCTTTCCAGATAGCTTCAATATCCTTCTTCGAACAAACCATCATGATCTGGTTTCCTGCATGCATGACTGTATCACCGACAGGAGTAATCGTTCCTCCATCTTCACCGGCCATTACAACAACACGGGCGCCATGGATAAACTTATACTGCATCATTGATTTTTCACAGGCATCAGAATTCTTCGATAAAACAAATTCGATCAGCACATGATCCGAGTTTTTGATACGGTGAACGATACGAAGACCTTCGAAATCGATCTCCTGTTCGATCATACTGGCAAGTATCTGAGTTCCGGAAAATGCACGGTCGATACCGAAGTGTTCCATAATCTCGCGATTTTTCGGATTATTTACTCTGGCAATCGCTTTAGCTACTCCCAGATGATCTTTGGCGATCTGGCATGCAATCAGATTCGTTTCATCTTCATTTGTAAGGGCGACGATCATGTCCGCGCCTTTACAGGCTTCACTTAATACCGGATAAGAGGATCCGTCGCCGTGGATAACTTCGGATACCTGATTATCCGCAAATCTCATCGCAGCGTCATAGTCTTTATCAATAACAACGATCTCATCTGCCTGTTCCAGTTCATGAATCAGGTAATAGGCAAGCTTTCCGGCACCAACAATAACGATCTTCATATGATTCTCTTCTGATCAGACCTTTTTCTCAGCCAGGATCAGCTTATCTCCCTTCTCCAGTTTCATGTTTGGAAGCGTAGTCATAAATGAATCATGCCGAACGATTCCGAAAATATGACGGCCTTCTGTATCCTCAACATCTCTGATTTTTGCCCCTACAAAGCTCTCATCAAGTTCGAGCACAGTAAAGGAGATGCTGTTTCCGAATATATTCGAGACACACTGACCGGTATAGTCCTCTTTTGCCGTTTTTCCGTCGATTGCCCGGATAAAAGCATCAGAAGTAAGAACCGTAGATGAAATTGACAGAAAACCCGCATCATCAAAGAGATGGTAATCTTCAGAGGCAAACACTCTCGTAATAACGCTTTTAATGTGAAAAATATCTCTTGCGATCTCGGAAGCCATCAGATTCTGGTTCTCGCTGTCACTCATGGCACAAACGATATCCATAGAACCGATATCCGCTTCTCTTAATACATCGATATCAATGATCACACCGTTAAATGTAAGAACACCTAAGTTAAACTGTCGCTCTATCTCCTGCGCCTTCGGATCTACAAGAACACATGTATGCCCTTTTTCGATCAGGCGTTTCATAAGAAAGACACTTGAGCGCGAAGCACCCAAAATCATGATTTGCATGGATACGGCCTCCAATAATCATTTATCCGGCGCAAATGCCAGTAAATAGCCCAGGATCGATGCTGCAGAAGCTGCATTTAAAGATTCTGCACGACCAGGCATTGGTATCTTAATCAGTATATCACAACACGAAGAAGTCAACTCACTTAAACCATTGGCCTCATTTCCGATCCAAAGAGCCGATGAATGCGGAAATTCCACTGTCCGAAGATCATTTCCACGAAGATGGGCACCGATGGAAGGAATATTCTTTTCTTTTAACGTATCAAAAATCTTCCCGCTGTCCGAAAATGAGATAAGCGGAATGTGAAAACAGGATCCCATAGAAGCACGAAGGACCTTTTCATTATAGGGATCAACGGAATCCTCTGTGAAAAGCACTGCCGTGTATCCAAAGGCATCCGCCATCCGGATGATCGTCCCCATATTTCCCGGATCCTGAAGATGCTCCAGAACAATATACCTGCTCTTCCCTTCTTCATACGGAAAAGAACCCTCCATGACAGGTGCTTCAACAACAAGCGCCATGCCTTGCGGATTCTTTGTCGATGAGAGCTTGGAAAAAAGCGCTTCGGTAAGAACTATCACATCAACTGATTGAAGCGAAGGATAGTCTTTCTTCCATTTATCGGCTACTGCTTCTTCTCCGGATCGGATAATAATAACTTCCGGAACCAGCCCGGAAAGGATCGCATCTTCACACAAACGCAAACCCTCGATGAAGACCTTTCCCTGCGTCCGCGCGACCTTACGGTCGTGCAGGGCAGCAAGTGATCGGAATCGAGGGTTTTCTTTGCTTTTTATCTCGAAATAGCGTTCCACTTCTGAAAGGATCAGAGTGCGCTCTTAGCCTGCTCGCAGAGTGCAGAAAATCCCTTAGGATCTGTAATAGCGATATCAGACAGAACCTTACGGTCGAGAGCGATATTAGCCTTCTTCAGGCCATTCATGAAACGGCTGTAAGAAAGACCATTTACGCGGCAAGCAGCATTGATACGCTGGATCCACAGTTTTCTGAAATCTCTCTTCTTATTTCTTCTGTCGCGGTAAGCATAGTTACCGGACTTCATTACCTGCTGGTTAGCAACCTTGAAAAGCTTGCTCTTGTGACCGAAATAGCCCTTGGCCTGCTTTAAAATCTTATGATGACGCGCTCTTGTACGCATACCTCTTTTTACTCTGGACATGGTATTGTTCCTCCCTTAGATATTTAAACTAACTTTCAAATCCACTTCGGTACCGATTATTTATACGGAACCATTGTCTTAATGATCTTCGCATTCGGCGCAGAGCAAACAGCTGTGTGACGAAGATGTCTCATTCTCTTGCTCGGTCTCTTGCTCAGGATGTGGCGACGGAAAGCCTGGGAATACAGAACCTTACCGGTACCCGTTACCTTAAATCTCTTCTTAGATGAACTGTGTGTTTTCTGCTTAGGCATGTTTCTATTTCCTCCTTAAATCACAATCAGTTTTTCTTCGGAGCCAGGAACATAACCATATTCCTGCCCTCTATCTTCGCCGGCTTATCGATCTGACCGACTTCTTCGCATAAAGATGCGAACTTTTCCATTACAGCATATCCCTGGTTCTGATAAGCCATCTCACGTCCACGGAACTTAACGATGACCTTCACTCGGTTTCCATCCTTAAGGAAACGGCAGGCATTCTTCGTCTTGACATTCAGATCATGATCTTCTGTGGTCAGTTTCATACCGACTTCCTTTGTCTCGATCACTTTCTGATTCTTACGGGCTTCCTTCTCACGCTTCGCCTGCTCAAACAGATACTTACCGTAATCCATTACTTTGCAGACCGGGTTATCCGGATTATTAGCTATCAATACAAGATCCAGTCCTGCAAGATCTGCGGCCTTTCTAGCCTGCTCGATCGGAACGATACCGACCATAGTACCATCTGCATCAATCAGTCGCACCTTCTCAAAACGAATCTCCTCGTTGATAGGCTGCCCATTATTCTGTCTGGCGATAAGAACCCACCTCCTTAAAACAAAAACGGAGCGAAACTTTCCCGCTTCACTCCGTCAAAACTTACTTGATATAAGCCACTTTAGTGAACCTCTTCATCGAAACTTGAGGTGAGAAGCGGAAACTCCTACTTGCTGTAACTTCAATATAATAACTGTTCGAAGTTGGCTTGTCAAGCATAATATGCGATTATTTCAGAAACCCCATAGGCTTTCCCGTTAGATTATACTCAATAATACCTTTCGACACCATAGTTTGTCGGAAAAATGATCCCCAGAACCGTTGCCAGCACATTTCCTACGATCGGGAAAAGCAGGATCAGCGCAAACCACCTCGACATGGCCGCGTCATTCATTCTACGGACAAAAGCCGAAAGCTGGACAGGAGTTATGGTGAAATATGCAATAGCCAAAACCAGTTTTGTTTGTGAAGAATCGCTCATATCAAGTATTCCGGGATTCTTGGCCGCAATAAAGATAAAGATTGGAGCAATAATAATCAGCATGATCGTATAAACAATGATCTGCCCGATATAGAACTGCTTTCTTGTAAGCACACCGTCTCTAAATCTGAAATACTCACCGATAAATTGAGCCAGATCTCCTTTATCAAGAAAACCTAGCCAGAACAGGAAACCTAAACCACGCATATACCATTCCCTCCAACTTCAGCAACTAAAACCTAAACCTGCTTTGATAATATCACTACTTCGTATCCGGTTAAATTCCGCCACCATGTCGGGAAAACAGTTCTATTTCTGTCAAAATAGCGAAATAGCATTTATTTTATATGCTATAATCGCATATATCGAATCCGAATTACTAAAGGAAGTGAACAAGATGATTGCAAAAGAAATAGAAAACAAGATCTCCGGAGGTTCCCTGATCCGTAAGATGTTCGACGAAGGAACCCGTCTAAAAAAGATCTACGGAGATGATAAGGTATTCGACTTTTCCATCGGAAACCCTGACCTGGAACCGCCGAAGGAAGTGAAAGATGCGCTGATCGAGCTTGCCAACGCGGATATTCCCGGCATGCACGGATACATGGCAAATGCCGGTTATCCTGAAACCAGAAAAGCGATCGCAGACAAGCTTTCCGCAGAGAGCGGTCTTACCATCGGGATCGATTCCATCTGCATGACATGCGGCGCTGCATCCGGTATGAATAACATTCTCCGTGCCATCATGGAACCGGAGGACGAGATCATCCTTCTCGCACCTTTCTTCCTCGAGTACCTGAACTATATCAGTAATGTTAAGGGAGTTCCGGTTATCGTGAATACTGATCCGGATACCTTCCTCCCGATCATGTCTGAGATTGAAAAAGCGATCACTCCCAAAACAAAGGCGATCATCATCAACTCCCCGAACAACCCGAGCGGAGCGATCTATCCGAAGGAAGTACTCGTAGAGCTCAATGCCCTTCTAAAGAAGCAGGATCACGTAATCCATGTGATCTCCGACGAGCCGTATATTGACCTCGCTTATGATGGAATGACGGTCCCGTCTTCCCTGTCCTGTTTTGATAACCTGATCGTCTGCTTCTCCTGGAGTAAATCCCTTTCTCTCCCGGGAGAACGTATCGGATATACCTGTGTCAGCCCGAAACATGAAGACTTTGAGCTTCTGACACAGGCTCTCGTTCTCTGCAACCGTATCCTCGGTGCGGTAAATGCTCCGGCTCTTATGCAGCGTGTAGTTGCCAAGGCCCTGAATGCAAAAGTAGATGTACCGAACTACGAAAGAAGAAGAAATCTGCTTTATAACATCATCACAGAAGCCGGATTTACCTGCACGAAGCCGCAGGGTGCTCTGTACCTCTTCATGAAAACACCGATCGAAGATACAAAATTCTGCGAAGTATGTGCCAAATATAACGTTCTTGTCGTTCCGGGCTCCGCTTTCAAGCGCGAAGGATATGTAAGGCTTGCATTCTGCGTATCCGAAAAAACGATCCTCGGATCGAAGGATGCTTTTGAAGCGATTGCAAAAGAACTCGGGTTAAAGGCTTGATCTTAAATCAGACCTTTTCAGTAACGATCACGAGCATGGTTCCGTCATTCATGTCGAAGCCATGCTCTTTTTCATTCAGGTCAAATTCATTACTGACCGTAAGCGAGCTTCCCGGAACGATATCATGGTCCTTCAATGAATACTTCATGCCGAAGGTAGTCACGGCGGCAGCACCATTTCCAAGCGGAATCAGAGAACAGGTATTTCCCGCTCGCACATGCTCGGCCGGCACAACAAAGTGATTTTTCCCGCTAAGAGGATATACCCATGTATTTCCATCAGTAGTAACGATATCGAAGCCTTCTTCACGAAGACGCATCGTAAGAAGAAGATTAGCCATGACATGATCCAGACGTCCCAGAAGTGATGTAACAAAGAGTATCTTCTTCTCTTTCGGAACACTTCGAAGGCAAAGTTCTGAATCCGTCATATCCTTTTCAATCGGAAAAAGACGGTTTGAAACCTGGTTTTTCTCAAGGAACGCCCTTGTTTCCGGACGGATGGAATCCATATCTCCCCACACCATATCCGGAACGATATCATATGGAAGAAGCGCATCTGCACCGCTATCGGCACATATGATCTTTTCCGCGGAAGTAATACGCGGAAGTATCCGGGAAAGATCTTTATTCGGACCGCCTGCAATTACGACATAGCACACGAACGGAGCTCCTTTATAGCTGAAGCATGATCTTTGTTAGAAAAAACTGCAGATCCGGCAACAAGATAACCTGCGCCTGCTTCTACGACACGCGGCGCAGTTTCATCACAGATACCGCCATCGACGGAAATAATGGTATTGGCATTTGCCTCATCGATCACCTTACGGACAGCCTTGATCCTGTCGATAGAACTCTCCATAAAATGCTGGCCGCCAAATCCGGGACGGACAGTCATCACCAGTACAAGATCGCACTTGGCAGCATACGGGAATACTTTCTCTATAGGCGTATCCGGATGAATCGAAATACCCGCTCTCTTCCCTAATTTACGTATTGCCTCGATTGCAGCGTCCGGATCCTCTACTGTTTCGACATGAAAAGTCAGCATATCGGCACCGGCGTCCGCAAACGGTTTAAAGAAATCCATAGGATTCGTCACCATAAGATGAACATCAAACACCATATTCGTCGCTTTACGGATAGATTCCACGATCGGAACACCGAACGTGAGATTCGGGACATAATGCCCGTCCATAACATCGATATGAAGAAATGAAGTTTCTTTTTCGACCTCTTTGATTTCTTCGTTAAGGCGGCCGCAATCCGCTGCCAGTATGGATGGGGCAATCACCACATCATTCATGTTACAGACCTTCCTTCTTTTTTCCGTATTTCTTCGAATTCACTAATATTATATCCAAAAACTCACGATAACGCGCAAGTCTTGCATCGGAAATCCCACTTTCTTGTATCCTGCACCCCAGTTCGCCGTTATGACGGCAATCCTGGAACCGGCACTTCCCGGCGATCCTCAGAAGTTCCGGATATCCTCCGATCAGATCCTCTTCTTCAATTCCGATCCTATCGACATCCAGAGAGGAGAAACCGGGAGTATCAATCAGGAAACCGCCTTCAAACGGAAAAAGTTCCACATGACGGGTCGTATGTTTTCCCCGCTTAAGTCTTTCGCTTATACTGCCGACCTCGATCTTATCCATGCCGGTCAGGCGGTGGCAGAGAGTAGACTTTCCGACACCGGATTGTCCTGCGATGCCGACAGTATGGCCGCAGAATATCTCATGGATCTTCTCATCCGGAAGCATCTGGTCATGAGACGACTCGACAACATGGAATCCCGCATCGGAATACTCTTTGATAAGAGTATCAGCTTTCTGTCTTGAGAGATCGGTCTTCGTCAGCCAAATCAGCGGATCGATATCGAGCTTCGGACACAGGATCAAAAGCTTGTCGAGCAGTTTTAGATCAGGTTCCGGATCTGCAGTAGAAACGGCAATGATCAGCACATCAATATTCGCAACACTCGGACGGACAAGGAGATTCTTCCTGTCCCCGATAGATACGATCACATATGGAATATCCGGATCTCCGGAAGGCTCAACCTCACAGAAATCCCCTACGGTCGGAATCACCTTTTTATTCCGGAAAATACCTCTCGGCTTAGCAAGAACATATTCTCCATCATCAAGAAGGATCGTGTATTCACCTCCGACCCCTTTTGTGATCCTGCCCTTTTTTCTGGAATCCTCCATAGATCAGCTCATATCTCCTATAAATCTAGATCCTACAGCCATAAGATCAGCCGGTGATCACTTCAGGATCCTGGTTCTGGTTATCCGGCGGCGGAGGCGGCGGAGGTACCGGAGTCGGTGTCGGTGTCGGAGACAGCGTCGGAGTCGGAACCGGTGTATTCGTAGGAATCGGCGAAGGTGTCGGCGTCGGTTCAAATACAGCCGTCAGCGTCACATCCTTTTCAGGCATAATAAACGAGTATGTCGAAGAATAACTGATAGGAGTATTATTCTCATCTACCCAGGCCACAAACGGTGCATAGACACCTTCTCCACCGACAGAACCCTGACCGGATGCAACAAGATGCACGTTAAAACCGATCACTTCCGGTGTCGGAGTCGGGGTACCGCCTCTGGCAACATCCTCGGCATTTCCAACATAGATACGGATCGCAGACTTTCTCTGTACTTTCGTTCCCGGAGCAGGATCCGTAAGCATGACAAACAGGTCCTTTTCACTCAGGTTCTGCGCCTGAAGTTCAGGGCTCATTTCTACTGAAGACAGTACAAGGCCAGTCTCATCGATCGTCGTTCTTGCTGTTTCCAGATCCATTTTGATAATATCCGGCACCTCGATCTCAGATGATTTCTCACTGAAGATGATCGTGATCTCGGAATTCGGTTTCACCGGTGTACCTGCCGGCGGATCTGTTCGAAGGACTATACCCTCATCCACATCATTATTGATTTCCGGACGGGTACGGACAACATAACCGTCTACCTTCAGCTTCTCGTAGATCTTCCAGTACTGCTGGCCGTAATAATCCTCAAGCTCCACATCCTTTGGCGCCTTACTAACTGTCAGCACAAGCACATTCACGGAACTGTTATTCTTCATCTCCATGCCCGGCTGTATATTCTGCTTAATTACAACATCTTCAGCATAGTCGGAACGAACTTCGTATTCGATCTTATATGTTGTAAATCCATGCTCCGTGAAGTTCTGCTGTACCTCAGAGATCTTTTTCCCGACATAATCCTGGACGACAAAAACACTTTGTGTCTCCTGCTTCACCGACTTTTTCAGTGTGTCAGTGACAAGGTACGTAAGACCGATCAGAATACCGATGATCAGCACCACAACGACTGCGACGATCAGATTATCCTTCCATCTGGATCTTCTTCTGGTCTTGATGGAACGTTCAATATCCTTGAGTTTTCCGTAGTTCGGCTCCTGACGGATGACCGGAGAAACACCGGTAGCATCCAGAGGCTCCTTCGGCGTTTCCACACTATTGGCATCAACGATACCGTAAGATCCGTTCGGATCGACCATAAGTGCATCCAGTTCAGTAACCATTTCCCGGATAGACTTATAACGGAGTTTCGGATCTTTCTGCATGGCTTTCTGAATAATTGCATCAAGACCCTGCGGAATACCCGGTACGAAGTTAGACGCATACGGAACAGGTTCCTGAAGATGTTTCACGGCAATCGCTACCGAGTTCTCTCCATCGAAAGGAACACGTCCGGTAACCATCTCAAATAGAGTAACGCCGAGAGAGTAAATATCTGAACTCGGACTGACGATGCCGCCTCTGGCCTGCTCCGGAGAAAAATAGTGAACGGATCCGAGCGCACCGCCGGAAGTAAGCGTGATCGTATGATTGGTAGATGCATGCGCGATACCGAAGTCGGTCACCTTTGCAATACGGTCACGCGTAATAAGAATATTGTGCGGCTTAATATCTCTGTGTACAATGCCGTTCTGATGCGCGGTATCCAGTGCCATTCCCACCTGAATAACGACAGGGACAGCTACTTTCCAGTCCAGATGTCCGTTCTGAAGGATCATATCTTTTACCGTGATACCTTCCACGTACTCCTGGACCATATAACGGATATTGCCTTCCTGACCGACACCAAATACATGAACAATATTCGCATGCGAAAGCGACGAAGCAGCTTTTGCTTCCGTATCAAAGCGTTTAATAAACTCGACATTGGAGGCAAACTCCTGTTTCAGGATCTTGATCGCCACGTTCATGCCGGAAGAAAGATCGGATGCCAGATACACGTCTGCCATACCGCCACTGCCGATCAGTTTAATGATCCTGTATCTTCCGCCTAAGATCATGCCCTCAGGGCTCATATTTGCACTCATGTTCTCTCCTTACCTTTTCGGACCTCGCATTCCGCGATGATCATCGATATATTATCAGGAGCACCGGCTGCCTCCGCCAGGTCCTTCAGCAGCTGCAGACAGTAATTCAGATCCTTGTGTTTCCGCAGCACTGCACGTATCGTCTTATCTTCCACACAGCCATAAAGACCGTCTGAACATAACAGTATAACATCTCCGTTGCTAATTTCAACTGAGAAGGTATCCGGCTTAACATATTCATTCACCCCAAGAGAGCGGAGAAGCACATGTCTTTTCGGATGACTTCTGGCTTCTTCCTTGGTGATCATTCCCTTATCGACCATTCTCTGAACGAGTGTATGATCCGTTGTAAGCGTCTTCATTCTCTGTCCGTGGAGCAGATACACACGGCAATCGCCGATATGTGAGATATACAGGGTCTTATCACGAAGAACAGCCACCGTAAGGGTCGTACCCATTCCGCGGTAACGGAAACTTCCTAAAGAAGCCAGATACACTTTAACGTTTGCCTTTTCCAGGGTAAATGCGAGGAGCTTCTGAAGTTTCTGGGCATCATCCGCTTCAAAAAGATATTCATTAAGAGACTGCGTGACATATTCGACCGCGGTCTTACTAGCCAGTTCTCCGGCCGCATGACCACCCATACCGTCCGCAATCACGAAACACTCGTCCTTGCCGACGGAAAACACAGAAAGACAATCTTCATTGTTTGTGCGTACCAGACCGGTGTCGGATACACTCACTACTTTCATGTCAGTTTCTTCTCCTGCAGGCCTCTGCGCAACTGACCACAGGCGGCCATAATATCAGTTCCCATCTCACGCCGCAGAGTTACGGTCATCCCGGCCTTTTCCAGAAGATCCTGGAACGCCCGGACCGAACCGGGCTTACTTCTATGGAACGGGCTTCCGTCAAATTCATTGGCGGCGATCAGATTGATATGACAGTGGATCCCTTTAAGGACACGGCACAGCTCTCGGGCACACTCTGGAGTATCATTTACCCCATCAAACAGCGAATACTCGAAAGTGATCCTGCGGTTCGTATTTTTCTCATATGTCCGGCAGGCCTCAAGAAGTTCTTTTAGACTATACCGGTTTGCGATCGGCATGATGCTCTTTCGGAGCTCATCATTCGGCGCATGTAGAGAAACAGACAGATTCACCTGCATATCGATCAAAGAAAATTGTATCATTTGCGGTACAAGTCCGCAAGTTGACACCGTGATGTGTCTAGCGCCTAGATTCAGCCCTTTTTCGTCATTCGCGAGGTGCAGGAAACCAATCAGTTCCTCATAATTGTCAAATGGCTCACCGATGCCCATCACTACGACGCTATGGATCCTTTCGCCGGCAAAAGCACCCGCAAGCAGCACCTGACCCAGCATCTCGCCTCTTGTCAGGGATCTTCCGAAGCCCGCATGTGCCGATGCGCAGAAGCGGCATCCCATCTTACACCCGGCCTGTGAGGAGATACAGATCGAAAGACCGGTCTTATACCGCATCAGAACCGTTTCGATACAGTGGCCGTCGTAAAGGCGGAACACGAATTTCTGGGTCCCGTCGATCTCCGATACGAGATGCTTTTCGATACTCATGCTCTCGACCACGAAGTCCTCACGGAGAGAATCCTTGATATTTGCAGGAACATTCGACATCTTATCGAGGTCGATCACGCCTTTGCTGCACCAGGAAAAGACCTGCGATGCCCGGAATTTCGGGTATCCCTTCTCTTTCATATATTCTTCCCAGGAAGGAAGATCCATGTCCAGGATGAATTTCTTCGGCATCAGTTTTTCCTCCTCATTTTCGCAATAAAGAATCCGTCCATTCCCTCTTCATCCGGAAGGATCGTCATCATTCCTTCCCTGCTTCCTTCAGACAGTCTCGGGTTATTCTTTAATCTTTCCGGCAGAAGCTCTGTAAACGGCACGCATTCAAAGTCATCATGACGGGAAAGGAACGACTCGATCTGCTTTTCATTCTCATTCGGGTTGATCGTACAGGTGCTATAGATGAGGTATCCTCCTCTTTTCACCCGCAGACAGCTGTTTTCCAGTATACTCTCCTGTACAGGAAGAAGATCCTGCATCTTTTCATACGACATGGAGAGGCGGATGTCCGGCTTTCTGTGAAGAAGCCCGAGTCCGCTGCAGGGAACATCACAGAGTACCAGATCATACTCAGGCAGCAGTTTCTCCGTTTCATCTTTAAGGTACGTGCAGTCATAGTGCATCGTAGAGATGATCGAAAGGCCGAGTCTTTCTGCCGTCTGATCGACCATCTTTAGGCGGACATCATTGGCATCGAGTGCATCGATGTGACCCTTATTCCCCATCAACTCCGCAAGATGGGCGGTTTTACCGCCAGGAGCGCTACAGGTATCCAGTACATTCCAGTTCTCCTCCGGAGATGCGATACGTCCGACAAGCATGGCGGAAAGGCTTTGTACGGAGAAATGTCCTTCCCGGAAGGATTCCGTCTTAGAGATATCTATACTGTTTCCGGGTATATCGGCCGCCTCCGGAAGGACCGGATCTTTTTCGGCACGTACCGATTCCGCCTCCAGTTCTTTTATCAGCGTATCCGTATCTTTCACCTTTAGAAAATTGGGGCGCACATTAACTTCAGGAATGGAAAGGAATGCCTCCATGATGCTTTCCGCTTTTTCACTCCCATACCACTTGATCAGGCATCCCGCTATCTCACTTTTCAGAGAATAACGTATATTCACCTTTTTTGCAGGGATACTTGAGAGCTTTTCAGGTCCTTCCTTAGCGATCCGGCGCAGCACGGCATTCACCATCGTTTCCGCCCCTTTCGGGCATACTTCCCTGGCAAGCGCGACTGTCTCGGATACCGCTGCATAGTCTTTTACCCCATATGCGAAAAGCACCTGCCAAGCACCCATACGGAGACATGTTCTGACAGATGCATCCAGTTTATCTATTTCTCTTTTGAGATAAGGCGAGAGCAGAGCATCGATCGTATATACTCTCGTAACCGTTCCATAGACCATCGCCGTAACAAAGGCACGATCCTGGGAGGAAAGAGATGAAGCGCCCAGCTCCTGTTTTAAAACAAGATTAGAATAGCCCTCGTTTTCCAGGACTTCCATCAAACAGCGGTATGCCGTTTTTCTGGCACCGTCCGAAGAAAGGGTCATTCCGCCTCGTCCTCCATCTTCGCGCCCACCTCAAAGTTATGGGCGCAGTCAATCGCCTTCATGCGTTTACCGGATGCCGGCTGAAGCTCTAAAAGAAGCAAAGGCTTATCCTGGCACATAACAGCAAGCGTACCTTTCTTAGCGAAAAGCACTGTTCCCGGGACAGGATCTCCATGCTGCTCTTTATAGTTTGTAAGAATCGATTCATCTTCCGACGGGACGGCATCATATATCTTCATTTTGCCGCCCTTCCATGTAGTGGAAGCACCCGGCCAGGAAGAAAGGGCACGTACCTGTGCCGCAATCGATGAACTCTTATTATTCCATGTTATCTTTCCCTGATCCTTTGAGATCGGAGGAGACATCGTCGCATCCTCTTCCTTCTGGGGAACCGGCTGAATAGAACCGTCAATATAGCCAGGGATCGTACGGATAAGAAGTTCCGCACCGACGGTGGCAAGCTGCGCCATCAGTTCCGGAGTATGTACTCTGGAATCGATGATAACTTCCTCTTGTGTAAGGATATCCCCGGTATCCATTCCGGCATCCATCTTCATGATCGTGATGCCGGTCTTCTCATCCTCATTTAAGATCGCCCACTGAACAGGAGCCGCACCTCTGTATTTCGGGAGAAGGGATCCATGTACATTCAGACATCCATATTTCGGAAGATCAAGCATCGCCTGAGGAAGGATCTTTCCATACGCAGCGGTAATGATCATATCCGGTTCATAAGACGCGATCTTCTGAAGAGCTTCTTCATTCCGGAGGGAATTTGGCTGCCATACTTCGATCCCGTTCTTTTCCGCTTCCACTTTTGCCGGAGGGGCAGTAAGGATCATCTTTCTTCCCACCGGCTTATCCGGCTGGGTCACACAAAGCACCACGTCGTATTTTTCTTCTACAAGCCGGTGCAGCACAGTCGCCGCCAGTTCCGGCGTTCCCATAAAAATGACACGCATAGTTACTCTTCTTCTCCGTCCTCGAGGTCTTCCTCTTCCACTTCCACTACTTTATCGATGAAGAGGATGCCATCGAGATGATCATATTCGTGGCAGATACATACTGCCAGAAGATCCGTCGCTTCCATATCGAACCACTCGCCGTTTCTATTCTGTGCACGGACACGGATCTTTTCGGGTCTTTCCACATAACCGTTCTTCCCGGGGCAGGACAGGCAGCCTTCCATGAAAAGCTGTGTTCCTTCTCTTTCATAGATCTCCGGATTGATGAACTCGAGTTTTCCGTTTTCATCTCCGACATCGACAACAAAGATACGCCTCAGGATGCCGACCTGAACAGCGGCAATACCGATGCCTCTGTTCTCAAAATACATAGTTTCCGCCATATCATCCAGAAGGGTGGCGAGTTTTTCATCAAATTTCTCAACAGGACGGGACTTTTTCCGAAGGATCGGATCTCCATCCACTACGATCTCACGCATTGCCATGATTCTTTCACCTCATGAATATGATTATACATTTTACCACATCGCGTCGATATCCGTAGAGATAGATATTCCATATCCTGCATAAGACTGCTGAAGCTTGGTGAAACCATCAGAAAGCAGTCCTTTATTCTTTGCTCTCACGACGATCTGATAGCGGTACCGGTTCATAAGTCTCGGAATACCCGCCGGACATGGTCCGAGGATCATCATATCGTCCCCGAGGTTGACCGCCATCTCCCGAAGGGTCCCGGCGACCATATTTGCCTGCATACTGCATGCTTCTTCATTCTCATGGGTGATCATGATCCCGCCGATCGCACGGAAAGGCGGATAAGAGAGCTGTTCCCTGTATTTGATCTCACTTTCGAAGAACTTCTCATAGTCCTGGGCTGCGGCATATGTATAGATCTCAGAATCCGGGCAAAGCGTCTGGATAAAGACCCGGCCGGGAACATCTCCTCTTCCGGCTCTTCCGCTGATCTGTGCCAGTAATTGAAAAGCTCTCTCCCTCGCACGGTAGTCGCTCTGCCACAGGACACTGTCTGCCCCGAGGATACCGACGACGGATACCTTCGGAAAATCATGGCCTTTGGCGATCATCTGTGTTCCGACAAGAATGTCCGCTTCATGGTTCTTAAATGCTGTCAGGATCTTCTCGTGGGCGCCCCGGTACGATGTCGTATCCTGATCCATACGAAGTACACGTGCCCCCGGAAAATCCTGCTCTGCCCAGTCCTCCAGTTTCTGAACTCCGTCTCCTCTTATCGCCAGATACTCACTGGAACAGTAGGGACAGGTATCCGGCTGCGGGATGACCTTTCCGCAATAATGGCAGATAAGGAGTTTATGTCTTCCCATGGTCTTCGTATGAAGGGTCATCGGGACATCACATTCCGGACAGCGGATCATGGATCGGCAGGACGTACAGTAGACATTCTGGGAAAAACCTCTGCGGTTTAAAAGAAGCATGACCTGTTCCCCACGGGAAAGCGCCTCTTTCATCGCAGTATACAGTTTTCTACTGAACATCGAGCGGTTGTTTCCTTCGAGTTCTTTTTGCATATCGACGATCTCGACCTTCGGAAGCACGGCACCGCTAACAGCACGGTTCTTCAGCGTAAGCAGCCGGATATATCCGAGTTTTGCCGCATAGAAGGTCTCAACGGACGGGGTCGCCGACCCCAGAAGGAGTTTGATCCCGGCTTTCCTTGCACGGTATCTGGCAACATCGCGCGCAGAATACCGAAGAAGCGTATCCGCCTTATACGAGGAATCGTGCTCCTCATCGAGTATGATCAGTTTGAGATTCTGTACCGGAGCGAAGACAGCCGATCTCGCGCCGACAACGATATTGACCTCTCCCTTCTGGATCATCTTCCAGGAATCATATCTTTCTTTCGCTGTCATTCTGCTGTGAAGCACGGCGATCCTTGTCGGGAAATGCGAGCGTATCCTCGCGACGGTCTGTGGCGTGAGCGAGATCTCGGGAACAAGATACAGCACGCTTCCGCCTTCGCTTAGGATCTTTTCAGTGATACGCAGATATACTTCCGTCTTTCCGCTTCCGGTCACACCGAAAAGCAGGAATTCTTTCTTTCCCTCTTCGGAAAGCACTGTTTCGACAGCCGTCTGCTGCTCCGTATTGAGATCGATCTCTTCCTTCGGAACGGCCGGTATCTCTTCTTCCGCCGGTTCTTTTTTCTGGAGTTCCTCCGCGGAGAATTTTACGGACCGGATCTTCACCAGACCGTTTTTCGCAAGAGTATCGATGGGCGATCTGCTGATCGACAGTTCCTGCATGAGATCGGCAAGTGTCATCTCCTCCACTTCCAGCAGCCACTCCAGCGCACGGATCTGCTGGATCGATCCGACTGCTTCGTTCTCCAGCGCCTCTCTTGCTTTTTCGGGGGATTCCAGAGATACGACCAGCTGCGATCTGCCGGAGCGTTTCGTCACAAGTGCAGGCACCATCTGGTGCATCGCAGATCCATATGTGCATGAATACCGCTTCACCACGAAACGGAGAAGATCGAGCTGTTCCTGATTCAGGACCGGCTCCTCTTCGACCAGGGAATCGATCGACTTGAGTTTATATTTCGAATCGGAAGTTTCCTTGAGATTTAGTACGAGCGCCACTTCCGCCCTGTTTCCCTTTCCGAAAAGCACCCGCACATACTGACCTTCCCGGATCTTTTCAAGGAGTTCATCCGGGACCAGATAGTCATAGATCTTATTTGTCTGCCATACACAGTCGCGAAGGACTACTTGAGCGATCATGGCTTCTCCTTTCTATAAAGATCCGGTTTCTTCAGGTATGTTACTTAAAGCAGATCGAAAAGGTCCATCTGACGGGTTCTCGGGAACTGCGAGATGAGTCCTTCCTCTTCGAGTTTTTTCATCGCGGACGGACCGAGATGAGCGCGCTCCTGCAGGTCTTCCTGGGTAGTGAACGGACGTTCATTTCTTGCCTGGACGATGCCCTCCGCCATCGATGTACTGATCGACGGAATGACATTAAACGGCGGCAGGATCTTCCCTTTTTCCACCTTTATAAACTTCACTGCGTCTGACTTCGTCAGATCATACGGCACAAAGGAAATGCCGCGCAGATACATCTCTTCTACTAGTTCACAAAGATAGTACAGTGCTTTTTCATTCGGCTTACGTCTCTGAAGACCATTGTCGAGTTCTTTCCGCTTGGCGGTGACATACTCGATGCCCTTACAAAGAAGATCACCGTCAAATTCATCCGCACGGATCGTAAAGAACGCGCAGTAATACTCTTCCGGATAGTTGACCTTGAACCATGCGATACGGAGCGCGGAGATCGCATACGCGGCAGCGTGCGCCTTCGGGAACATGTACTTGATCTTATTACAGGAATCGATATACCAGTCAGGCACGCCCTTTTCCTGCATATGCGCCTTGAAGTCCGGCCATCTGGGTTCTTTTCCCTTCGCGACCTTACCTTTTCGGACGGCCTCCATGATGTCGAAAGCTTCTTTATTCGGCATACCCCAGTAGATCAGCTGCGTCATGATCGAGTCACGGCATCCGATAACGGTATTCAGCGTACATGTTCCGTTACGGATAAGATCCTGTGCGTTACCGTTCCATACGTCTGTACCATGGGAAAGACCCATCAGCTGGACAAGATCGTAGAACCTGGAAGGCTTCGTCTCTTTGATCATCTCTCGGGCCATCTTGGTACCAAGCTCCGGAAGTCCGAGTGTCGCGGCTTCCGCCGGTGACGTGCCGTCCGGGATACCAAGTGCCTCTGTAGAAGTAAACAGTGACATGACCTTCGGATCCGGGATCGGGATCGTATGAACATCGACACCGGTAAGGTCCGTAAGCATACGGATCATCGTCGGATCATCATGTCCTAAGATATCGAGTTTCAGGATCGTATCATGAAGCGCATTAAAGTCATAATGCGTGGTGATAATGCCGCAGTCGAGCTTATTGGCAGGATGCTGTACAGGCGTAAACTCATAGATATCCATTTCCTTCGGAAGTACGACGATTCCGCCCGGATGCTGTCCTGTCGTTCTCTTAACACCGATGAGGCCGGCCGCACGGCGGTTCAGCTCCGCATCTGTCACGACTTCACCCTTCGTATCACAGATGTTCTTCACGAGGGCGATCGCATTCTTATCCGCGAAGCAGCCGATCGTACCGGCACGGAAAGTATGGTGCTTTCCGAATAGTTCTTCAACATATTTATGCGCACGCGGCTGATACTCACCGGAGAAGTTCAGGTCGATATCCGGCTGCTTATCACCGTTAAATCCGAGGAACGTTTCAAACGGAATATCCTGACCGTCCGAGATCATCATCGTGCCGCACTTCGGACACGGCTCGATCGGAAGGTCATATCCGGAGCCATAGGTACCGGTCAGGTCAAACTCGGAGTATTTACACTTCGGGCATCTTCTGTGAGGCGCCAGAGGATTTACTTCCGAAATACCCGAGAAAGTCGCGACCAGCGAAGATCCTACAGAACCTCTCGAGCCGACGACGTAACCGTCGGAGTTTGACTTGCCTACCAGCTTATATGCGATGTAGTACATGATCGAGTATCCGTTACCGATGATACTGTTCAGTTCTTTATCGACACGTTCCTGTACGATCTCCGGGATCACGCCCTCGTGCTCGTACATCTCTTTCATCGTCTTATTAACAATCGCACGAAGATCATCCGGAGCGGAAAGGATAACCGGCGGATACGTACCATCCGGGAACGGCTTGATATCGTCACGGACCGGCTCGACGATTTTTCTCGGTGCATCGATAACGACCTCTTTGGCACGTTCTTCTCCAAGATAGGCAAATTCCTCGAGCATCTCATCCGTGGTACGGAAATAAAGATCACTCTGAAGTTCCGCATCCTTAAAGCCCATGTCCATCAGCATGTACTTTCTGTACTCGCCGTCCTTCTGATCGAGGAAATGGGCGTCAGTTGTCGCACAGCAGGGTTTTCCGACACGCTCGGCCATTAGAGAAATGATTTTATTGATATTGATCAGGTCCTCTTTCGTATGAAGACCGGAATCCTCCTCACGAAGATAGAATTCGTTGTTGCAGATCGGCTGGATCTCGAAATAGTCATACAGGCGGATCATGCGGTTAAAGGCGGAATCCGAACTGAGGAATTCGAGCGTACTGTCGATATTATTTCCATGGCTGATATAGGCCTGATGGACCGCACGGAAGATCTGTCCTCTCTCACAAGCGCCGCCGACGATGATACCCGCACTTAAATAGCGGACTTCCGACTTCGGGATTCTCGGACGCATGCAGAAGTACTCGGTATGTCCCTCCGAGACCATACGGTAGAGGTTATAAAGACCGAGCGTATCCTTTACCAGGAAGATAATATGGTACGACGGAGTCTTTCTCTTCGTGACTTCCGATTTCGGAAGAAGACCCACATGATCATTCATCTGTTTGCAGGAAGTGAAGCCGAAATCCTTTATACAGCGCAGAAGGATCTGTGCGCTGGCACGGCAATCGCCCATCGCCCTGTGTTCCGACTCATTGACGATACCTAAGAATTCACAGGCATCCTTCAAGTTATGCTTCTGCATATCCGGATAGAGGAAGGTAACTGCGGATACGGTATCGAGCTCCGGCTGATAGAACTTCACACGATACGGGTGATGTTTCTCCTCATCAAGTTGCTCGATATCGATCTGGAATCCCGCCTCACGGATGAATCCCATGTCAAAGAAAATATTGTGACCGACCAGGATGTCCTCCTTTTTCAGGAACTCCGCCAGTTTCGTCACGGCTTCAAAAGGAGTGGGTGCTCCCTCGATCATCTCTTCTGTAATGCCGGTAAGTTCTTTTGCCTTATCAGAGATCGGAACGCCCGGGTTGACCATCGTTGTAAATACACCGGTCTCCGAGTAGTTTCCGTCTTCTCCCTTTTCATAGCGGATCGCCGCGATCTCAAGAAGTCCTTCTCTGGTGCAGTCCAGACCTGTCGTCTCGACATCGAGCGCTACGAAGCTATCCAGAGATACATCTTCTTCGCCGATGTGATATGCGATACAGTTACCGTCATCGACCAGGTAGCCTTCCATGCCGAAGATCAGCTTAAAGCCCGGAACTTCGCCCTTTTTCTTACACTCTTTATATGCAGAATATGCATCGTTAAAGCCCTGTACGACACCATGGTCGGTGATCGCGCAGGCAGGATGTCCCATGCGGTATGCCGTCTTGATCAGATCCTTCGGCTCGATGACCGCATCCTTCTCACTCATCTTCGTATGGGCATGAAGCTCGATACGCTTCTCTTCCGCATTATCCATACGCTTTTTCGGAGGCTTCGCCACATAGAAGCCCTTGACACTGGCATTGATCTGTCCGTCAAACTTGCTATATCCGATGGTGGCGGAAACCCCGACGTATCCGCCTTTTCCGAATTTGTCATTCAACTGGTCCGCATCTTTCGGCGAGGGAAAGAAAACACAGTCCACCGCATACGTGTCATCGGAAAGGAAGAACTTATAAAGGATCATGTTCTTATTCTTGCCGACCAGACGCTGTGACTCCTGATCGACTTTGATCTCACCTTCAAGACGGATGACCATATCCGAAGTAAGAAGATTACTTCCCGCCTTGGAGATCGCATCTTTGATCTTATATTTCTTCGTGGACATATCACAGAGACCCCAGATGACTTCGCCGGCCTCAGAGACATCTTCAAACTTCTGTCCGCGACGGAAATCACCTTTCTTCTCCTGCTTGATATTCTGTTTTTCGACGATCGACTTATATTCCCAGGATCCCTTATCCATATCCGGATCGATCTTATCCGGCTTCTTGGAATTGGACTGTTTTGATTCTTTCTTCGTTTCAGGTGCTTTTCCGTCGGAAGAGATCGCCTCATCTACCGCTTTTTTCGCCTGTTTTACCGCCCGCTCACGCATACGGTTCAAGAAATAGTCCGGATCCGAATCCGCAGATGTATCCGGCGGATTATACTCATATTTCACGTCCCAGCTTCTCATAAGATAAGTGGATGTGAATTCGTTGATAAAAGCACTGATCCCGTCTTTTATTTCGTCGGTCAGAAGTGTCGATAAAATAACACGAATACACCCCTCCGCAGGGACGATCTCATCGATACATGCGCCGTATCCTGTCTTCGTATGAATGACCCACAGGATCCAGTCCATGACAGGCTGAAGGCTCTGCGTCCCGAATTCACTGGACATATTAGAAATGAATATCCTCACATGTGAAAGATGCAGTACCTGCTTGAGGTATTGCTCCAGTGCCTTGAGCGCACGTCTCGACGCAATAGGTCCTGTCAGCTCGATCTTGAGCTCCATTCCCTCAAAACGCTCGTCGATGCGGATCTCCTGCACCTCACTTGGTATAGCTTTAGCTATCTTCGCCAGATCCTCATCCTGCGAAGCCTGTAAAGCAAACTCATATAATGTCATTTCTATCGTATCCTTCCGAAGACCGAAAAACGGTCGAACTTAATTCTGATTCATTTCTTCGATGGCTTTCATCAGCGCATCTACTGCAGATTCTTTGGGGACCTTGCAGACGGGTTCGCCTTTCTTAAACAGCAGGAATTCATCCACACCGCCGGCAATACCGACATCTGCCTCTCTGGCCTCACCCGGGCCGTTCACAGCGCATCCCATTACGGCAACAGTCATATCATACGGAAGATCCCGGATGCGTGATTCAACTTCTTTCGCCACTTCGATCAGCGGAACCTGTGTCCTGCCGCACGTCGGACAGGAAACCAGACGCATACCGCCGGACCGAAGGCCCAGCGCCCGCAGGATCGAAATTCCTGCATATACTTCTTCTTTCGGCTCATCGGTCAGACTGACACGGATCGTATCACCGATCCCCTCAGAAAGCAGCGCACCGATACCGACACTGCTTCGGATGATGCCCTCCCGGAGTGTACCGGCCTCGGTAACCCCTACATGGAAAGGATATGGAACCTGCTTCCGAAGAAGTCGGTAACTCTCGATCGTCAATACCGGATCCGAGGACTTCATACTGACGACAATATCGTCAAACCCGCAGTCTTCCAGGATACGGATCGACGAAAGTGCACTCTGGGAAAGAGAGTCCGCATTTACTCCGCCGTACTTTTCGAGCATATCTTTGCCGATCGATCCGGAGTTTACGCCGACACGGATCGGGATTCCTCTTTCTTTCGCAAGATCAGCCACAGCTTTTACGCGGTCGATTCCACCGATATTACCGGGATTGATACGGATCTTTGAAGCACCGTTTTTTATGGATTCCAGCGCCAGACGGTAATCGAAGTGTATATCTGCAACAACGGGAAGCGGACTCTTCTTCGTGATCTCCGAGAGAGCTTCCGCTGCCTCCATATTCAGGATAGCCACGCGGGTGATATCACAGCCCGCATTTTTCAATTCAGTAATCTGGGCAAGCGTTGCCGCTACATCACGGGTATCCGTATTATTCATCGACTGGATCGCGACCGGTGCATCGCCTCCGACAAGTACTCCGCCGATATTTACCTGCTTAGTTTGAAATCGCTCAATCATCTACGTCACCTCGATAATCGTATGATATCGGACACAAGTGCAAATATGACCAGTCCTATGATCATGACAAATCCGATCACATTTATGACCTGTTCAGCTTTTCTGGACAGTTTCTTTCCGCGGATCATCTCTACGACAGTAAGAACGATCGCGTTACCGTCAAGACCCGGGATCGGAAGCATGTTCGTGAATGCAAGGCCGACGGAAATGCCGCCCAAAAGGATAAGGAGCATCTCGATCTTCTCACTGCTGTCTGTATCCGGTGCATCCACTACGTCCGATACGACCGATGCGATACCGACCGGTCCGGAAACAACATCATATGCAGGGACATTCCCTGTAAATGCCTGCGCAAGTGCATCAATGGATATTCGGACAAAGGCGATCGGGAAAACGATAGATTCACGGAGACAGGAGACGAATCCTTTTCCGTCTCTGAGATAAATACCACGCAGGTTCGAACTCTTGATCTTTGTCGCCCGCATCGTAACCGTCATCTCTTCACCATTTCGGATCAGCCGTATCGTCAGTGTCTCTCCCTTGGAATTACGTACAAGATCAGAGATCCCCGGATCGGAAACAGGTACATCATTGACAGAAAGGATCGAGTCCTTCGCTTTCAGAACCGGATCTCCTTCATTCTGGGAAGGATCTACAGATGTGATCGTCCAGCCCTGATTCTGATCAAGACCGGCATAGTGTGTAATACCGAGCATATACTGTTCTGTGATTTCCGGAACAAGGATAACCTCGTACTTTTCACCCGTGCGTGCAGATTTCATCTGCAGTGTGATCTCATCCGAATTATTTACTTTACCAAGATAGTAAGACAGATCCATCTGGCAGAATACTCTCTGCCCGTTAAACTTTAGGATGGTATCTCCCTCTTCGATCATCTGTGTGGCGGCAACCTGCGTTCCCGGCACGACAACATCCTGTTTCAGCTCGAGAAAACCGAATTTTGAAAAGCAGATCATAAAAATGATGATGCCGAGAATAACATTCATAGCCGGACCGGCAAGCGAGACTAAAAGGCGCTTCCATCTGGCCTGATTGATCAGATTCTCGGGATTATCGTCCTTTAGTTCCCCGGTCTCATCATCGATTTCCGAAAAGCGGACATACGCGCCCAGCGGGATCAGGCGGATATAATACTCGATATCCTTTCTTTTCCACGAGAAAAGCTTCGGTCCGACAAAGACAGATAATTCATATACTTTAATCTTCAGAAGGCGTGCAACGATAAAATGACCGATCTCGTGCACAGCAGCCAGGATACCTAATCCCAATATGCAGATAATAATACTTAACGGTGACATATTGTTCAGAGGCTCACTTTCTAATTTCTTCAGTAATCATTCTTGCCCACGAATCCACCGCAAAGATCTCGCCAAGTGACGGATTCTGCGTGACGCCATCCCGCTCATGTCTTTCCATTACCGTACACACGGTCTTCTCGATATCGAGGAACGATGCTTTTCCCTTAAGGAAGTCCGCAACGATCACCTCATTGGCAGCATTCATGGCAGCCGGAAGAGTACCACCGACTCTTCCCGCATGATATGCCATATCTACGAGATGGAATACCTGACGGTTGCAGGGTTCAAAAGTAAGCGTTCCCGTCTGCTCATCAAATGGCGAGAAAGGACGGCAGATACCCAAGCTTCTTTTCGGATGGAAAAGAGCCACCTGGATCGGCATCATCATATTCGGGAAACCCATCTGCGCAAGCACAGAACCATCTGAAAGCTCGACCATGGAGTGAACGATACTTTGCGGATGTACGACGATATCGATCTGATCCACAGGAAGATCGAAGAGCCAGGAGGCTTCCAGAACTTCCAGTCCTTTATTCATCATCGTGGAAGAATCGATCGTAACTTTACCGCCCATATTCCAGGTCGGATGATTCATCGCGTCATCCAAGGTCACGTCTTTCAGCTGTTCACGGGTAAATCCGCGGAAAGGTCCGCCGGATGCCGTCAGAAGGATCTTTTTTAGAGAACCCTCGGGCTGTCCCATGAGGCACTGCCAGATCGCGGAATGCTCCGAATCCACAGGCAGAAGCGCAACCTTCTTCTGTTTTACCAGCGGCATAACGATAGAACCCGCGGTAACCAGTGTTTCTTTATTTGCAAGAGCAATATCCTTTCCGGCATGGATCGCGGCAATGACCGGCGAAAGACCTTTCATTCCGACCATAGCGCCCACTACGCAGTCGACTTTCGGAAGAGTCGCACAGTGACAGTTTCCATCATCTTCACAAAAGACCTTCACTTTGGAATCACGGGGAAGCATACGCTTTAACGTGTCTCTTCTCTCTTTCGTAGCCACACTTACACACTCCGGAGAAAACTCGATGATCTGCTCCAGAAGGAGTTCGATATTATATCCGCAGGTAAGGGAGATAATCTTAAATTCTTCACGGAAATGACGTACTACCTGAAGCGTCTGCGTACCGATTGAACCTGTAGAACCTAAAATACAAAGAGACTTCATATTAACCTCCCCAAACTACAGCATATGCGAGGCCCAAAGCAACAGGAAGCGTGAAAAATGCACTGTCAAAGCGATCCATAATACCGCCGTGTCCCGGCATGATCTTTCCAAAATCCTTAATGCCTACGAGTCGTTTAATACTTGAAGCCATCCAGTCTCCAAGCTGCGAAACGCAGGACAGGAGGAAACCGAAAATAGCAGCCAGAGTCACAAAAAGCGTAAATGACATGGTCACTTCCATAACATGGACCATTACGAACGCAAAGAAAAGTGCAGTAAGAAGTGCTGTAAACAGAGCTCCTCCAATACAGCCTTCCCAGGTCTTCTTCGGGCTGATATGCGGTACGATCTTATGCTTACCGAAAAACGATCCGCAAAAATATGCAAAAACATCCGAGATCCACGGGGCAAAAAGACCGATGACCATAAAGTACCAGCCGTTAGGGATCAGGTACATCATGACATGGGTACATGCGATCGGAAATGAGACATATATGATGATCATAGAGGAAGCAAATCCGGAGCGGATCGCTTCAGGATGTTCTTTTACAAGCGGCGGGATCATCGTAGAAATGAAGCAGTAGATCAGCGTGATCAGCGCATATAGCGTAAACCCCTGAGAAGGAGTGCCTTCCGTCAGCCAGAAGACCAGAGGAAGAAATCCTAAATATCCGCCAAGGACAGTTGCCGGAACAGACATCTCCGTCTGTGTATGCTTAGCTGCCTTGATCAATTCAACAAGAGCCATCGTCGTGACGATAAAAGTGAAAGCAATGAGGACCGGCGGCACAAAATATGCCGGGATGACCAGTGCTAACACAGCAACAGTAAAAATCGTTCCTGTAATGATCCTCTGTAACATACGTCAGTTCTCTTCCTTCTTCTCCTTGGACAGTCCGCCGAATCGGCGATCTCTCTTCGTATATGCGATAAGTGCATCGGTAAGTTCTTTCATACCGAAATCCGGCCAGAGCACATCCGAAAACCAAAGTTCGGAATATGCACCTTCCCAGACAAGGAAATTCGATGTTCTTTCCTCTCCGCTAGGACGGATGATAAGATCAGGATCCGGAACATCCGGCAGATACAGCTGTTTAGCAAAGAGATCTTCCGTGATATCTTCACTTTTGAGCTTTCCGGAAGCCACCTGATCCGCAAGTTTCTGAGCAGCCTGCACGATCTCTCTTCTGCCGCCGTAATTAAATGCGACGATAAGCGTCATACGGTTACGGTGTTTGCTTCCTTCTTCCGCCCTCTTGCAGACATCCTGAATATTCTGCGGAAGTGCAGCGATATCACCGGTAAAGCGGACACGGATACCTTCTGCTTCAAGCTCCGGATCATACCGGTCAAAATACTCGACGAAAAGCTCCATCAGAGTATGCACTTCACTTTCCGGACGTGACCAGTTCTCCGTGGAAAAAGCATAGACGGTCACGTACTTGATTCCATAGTGACCGCAGTACTTACAAAGATTCTTCAGATTATCCGCACCGGCACGGTGACCTGCGGATCTTGGAAGCATACGTTTTTTGGCCCATCTTCCGTTGCCATCCATAATGACAGCAAGATGCGTCGGTATCTTCAGCTGGGAAGCATCAACCTCCACGGCTTTTTTTCTAGAAAAGAATCCTAATTTTCCGTCCTCAGCAGGGCACATACACTTCTCCAAAAAAAGAGGTTGTCTCGAAGGATCATACCCGGAGACAACCCTTTATTTTTCCTTCTACGGTTATCAGATCTCCATAAGATCCTTCTGCTTAGCCTCACAGCTCTTATCGACCTCTTTTACATACTTGTCGGTAAGTTTCTGGATCTGCTCTTCAAAATAGCCCAGATCATCATCGGTGAGTTCTTTTTTCTTATTGATGGCACGATATTTATCAATACCTTCACGGCGGATATTACGGATCGCAACCTTTGCTTCCTCACCATACTTCATAACACTCTTTACGAGTTCCTTACGGCGTTCCTCAGTAAGAATCGGGAAAACCAGACGGATCATCTTTCCGTCATTGCTGGGGTTAATTCCGAGATCAGAAGACTGGATCGCTTTCTCGATCTCTTTGAGCATTGACGGATCCCAAGGTGTCAGAGTGATCATTCTCGGCTCCGGGACCTGGATATTCGCAACAGCATTCAGCTGAGACTGTGTACCGTAATAATCTACTGTAATACGATCAAGAACATGCGGGTTAGCACGACCGGCACGGATCGCGTTAAAGTTTTCCGTGAGGTTTGAGATCGTCTTTTTCATTTTCTCTTCATAAGAATCAAAAACCTCTTTTGTAATTTCTACCATTGCCATAATATCAAGCCTCCTTTGAACTCAAATTCCGATCAGCCTACGATCGTTCCTATATCTTCGCCAAGTACGACCCGGACGATATTTCCCGGATCTTCCATGGAAAATACCATGATCTTCGTATGATTATCACGGCAGAGTGCCGCAGCAGTAGCATCCATGACCTTAAGATTTTTCGAGAGCACCTCATCATGGGTGATCGTCTTATACTTCACGGCATCCGGATACTTATGCGGATCCTTGTCATAGACACCATCTACCATCGTTGCCTTACAGAAGATATCCGCTTCGATCTCGGTCGCACGGAGAGCTGCTCCTGTATCTGTGCTGAAGAACGGGTTTCCTGTTCCGCAGGCGAAAATAACGATTCTCTTCTTTTCGAGATGTCTTACGGCTCTCTTTCTGATATACGGTTCCGCCATCTGACGGACATCAACAGCGGACATAACTCGTGTGACAGCACCTGCCTGCTCGAGAGCATCGGAGATGGCCAGTGCATTCATCAGAGTTGCCAGCATACCCATATGGTCGGCAGTAACACGATCCATATTCTCGCTTGATCTTCCTCTCCAGAAGTTTCCGCCACCGACAACGACTGCGACTTCTACACCGAGATCCGCAACTTTCTTGATCTCTGCGCAGATGCTCTTTACTGTATCATCGTCGATACCGACTTTCTTATCTCCCGCCAGTGCTTCACCACTGATCTTGAGAAGGATCCTTTTATAGACAGGTTCACTCATTACCTTGTCCTCCCATATATATACTTAAATCATTTTATCGTTAATTCCGGATTCTGAAAAGACAAAAGCCGGATTTTTTCTCTTTTTAGTCTTTTCTCTCATAGTCGTTGGTGTAACATTCGCGGAACCGGCCGGAAAAGGACGGCTCGACTCCACCGGCGTACAGGTGGGAGACATCTCCGAAAGAAAGCATACGGAACTGCGCGATCCCTTGCCGTCTTTCTTCTGTCACGACAGTGGTAACGGACGTAGGGGCCGCCATCATGGCATGCCACATGATAAAAGGCGAAAGATTCAAAAGATAAGACAGAAGGACCGCTTCCAGCCCGTAATGGCAGAAAAGCACTATCGTATCGTTATTGGGTTTTTCTGCACGGAACCATTTTCCTTCTTTTCTGTAGCCATGTTTCTCGAGAAGTTTTTCAAACTCAGCATAGACCCAGTCGCGTTCCTCTCGAACATGTGCGTCTTTCAGCGCAGGATATTCGGTCCACTTATCATAATCAAAAGCATCGGGCATGCTCATCCAGTCCTGCGGGCACCAGTCCCAGGCAACTCCGAGCTTCTCCGGACGCTGGACTTTCGGCGCAAATTCACGGAGCCACTCCAGTTCTTCTGCTGCTTTTCCCATCTTGGGAAGACAGTAGGAAGCCGTTTCTTTGGCTCGTCCCAGAGGCGAGACATAGCAATAATCCGCCGGAACTTTTTCCATTCTTCTGGAAAGGAGTTCAGCTTCGATTTTTCCCTGTTCGGTCAGGCAGTCATTTTCATAATCCGGATCACCATGCCGGACGATCAATATCTTCATATTCGGCCCTTTCTTTTCGTTTGGATCCTTCTCCTCATCCATTTTAACAGAATACCTATATAGATAAAGACTTGACTATAAGCAAAAAAAGGGACAGCCCGTAAAGACTGTCCCTTCAGAAAAATCAATTCGATGAGATTACTTGATCTGCTTCATAACCTCTTCAGCGAAGTTCTCTTCCTTCTTGGCAATACCTTCACCCATTTCGAAACGTGTGAAACGACGGATGGAAACATTGTTGCCGAATTCCTTTGTGTATGTAGCGATCGTCTTGGTATCATCCTTAACGAACTCCTGCTCTACGAGGCAGTTCTCCTTATAGAACTTCTCGATGTTACCCGGCAGGATTCTCTCCTTGATGATCTTCTCCGGCTTACCTTCGTTGAGGTTCTTGTTGATGATGATCTCCTTTTCCTTCTCGAGATCAGCTTCCGGAACATCCTCACGTGTGAGCCACTTCGGGTTAGCAGCAGCAACCTGCATCGCGATATCCTTAGCAAAATCAGCGAACTTGGAGTCTGCGATGATGGAGTCATCATCTGTACCAAACTCTACGAACACACCGATCTTACCACCCATGTGGATGTAAGAAGCAACAGCACCGTTGCCCTCTACCTCATATACTACGAATCTTCTGATAGAAGTATTCTCGCCGATATCTGCGATTGCTTCCTTCTGGAAGAGCTCAACTGTCTTGGAATCATCATTGTAAAGTGTCTGAGCCATCAGTTCTTCAACATTCGCCGGCTTCTTAGCAAGAATGTGTGTAGCAACTGCATCTGCGAAAGCCTTGAACTTGTCTGTGTTAGCAGCAAAGTCTGTCTCGATGTTGATCTCTACGAGAGCACCGGACTTCTTGTCGTCAGCGATCTTGGCAA
Source organism: uncultured Eubacteriales bacterium (assembly GCA_900317035.1). Classification (GTDB taxonomy): domain Bacteria; phylum Bacillota; class Clostridia; order Saccharofermentanales; family Saccharofermentanaceae; genus Scatonaster. The sequence continues at coordinate 103 of ONFC01000018.1, read as the reverse complement.
TTACTGCTCCTTCAGCAGCAACTCTTGCAGACTTCTTCTCAGCCTTAGCAATACCCTTTTCACGCAGCCATGCAACAGCTTTCTCAATATCTCCCTCAGATTC
>ONFC01000025.1:4224-25700 GCA_900317035.1 uncultured Eubacteriales bacterium | reverse complement strand
CACGGGCGGCTACGGAGGAATAACTTCTATGTCAGGGATCATCCTGTTTTTGACATCGTTTCTCAGCGTTTCAGCACTCCTCCTTTCCAAAGGAACCGAGCTGCTCGCCGTTCTTCTGGCTGTCCTTCTATTCTCTTTGGCAAAGCAGAAGATCCCGACCTCCTCACTCAATAACATCCCTAAAAAGCCGATGATACGGTCGATATCCCTGTCCGGTCTTCTTGTTATCTACTTCATTATCAACTGCTACGGAAGATATTCGGACTTAAACATGATGCTCGCCATGATCGTCGGCATCGTTCTGCTGCTTCTTTCGCTGCCGCTTACACTTCGTATCGGATCTGCGGAAAAAGATCTTCCGGATCTATCTTCTGAAAAAACGGAAAGTCCTTTTGCAGCGATAGGGATCTCACTGGTCATCGGATTTGTCACTGTCCTGATCCTCTCGCAGTCATCTCCTCTTTATCCATGCAATAACTGGTCGGATGCCAATTGTTTCCTGACACTCGGAAGAACACCTCTTCACGGCAGGAAGATGTATAGCGAAGTATTCGATCACAAAGGACCTCTTCTATATCTCATTCACACCGTTTCCGCCTTGATCTCTCCGGATTCTTTCCTCGGCATGTATATCATCCAGTCGCTCCTATGCGCGATGACACACCATTTTATGGTGAAGACCGCCGGGCTTTTCACAAAGAAGGACCGTACTGTTTATCTTCTTTCCGTCCCTGCATTATTTCTTCTCTTCTCATCGAATGCCTATTTCTACGGTGACTCCACGGAAGAGCTTCTTCTCCCGTTTGTGATATCCGGCATCTATGTCATCTTCAAGTCGTTCCGCAAGGAAGAGGATCTTTCCAAAAAGGATATGCTGATTCTCGGAACCGGTGCTGCATTTGCATTCTGGATCAAGTTCACGCTTTGCGGCTTCTGGATCGGTGCGATCCTTTATATGATCGTCCGCCTCATCCGGAGACACGAGGCAAAGAAGCTTCTGAAGTATGCTCTGTGGTTCTGCGTCCCTTGTGTTGCCATCTCGATCCCGATCCTCATTTATCTTGCCGCCACATCGACATTAAGCGACATGTTCACCGTATATTTCTACAACAACATGTTCAGTTACCAGTGCCTGAACGGCGGCATCCCGATCTTCGGTAAGCTCCCATATTCCCTGATCCTCACGATCATGAAACTCGATACTAATCATGTCATGGCAGCTCTTATCTTCTCCGCGATCTTCTATCTGAGTTCACTGAAAGATAAGCGTTACTACTACATCTTCGGACTTTCCGCCTTTGCGCTTCCCGGAATCATCCCCTGGATCCTTCTTGTCCGAAAAGCACTAGCCCCGAAGGATTCGAGGCGTCTTCTCACGGCCATATCTGCCGCAGCCCTGCTCTCTTTCTGCGTCTATGCATTCTCCGTATCCTGCGCAACATTCGAGATCCTTACGAAAAAATCGGATCTTCCTTCGTACAAGTTCGCTTCATATATGGATACGTCAGAGAATGTCTCTATCTTGAATTTTGACTTCCCGGACAGCGGTTTCTATTCCGCCGCCGGTTCTGTTCCTACCGAAAAGTACTACTGCAAATATAATCTGGATGACGTTCTTCCCGAGATCATGAGCAGCCGCATCCAGGCGATTGCCGAGTGCCGCGTGGAGTATGTCATCACGAGAAATCATATGTACAGCTTTAAGAATTACGATCTGATCGCTTCTGCTGATCTTACTGAGATCGATTTTGACGGCGAAGTCGGAACAGACACATATTTCCTGTATAGAAAAAAAGAAGCTGTCTCTTCGTGATCCCGGATCACTTCTGAAACAGCTTCTTCGTTTTTTCAGATTGAAGTATTACTTCGAAGCCTCGATCTCCTTAAGTGCGGCAGCGATTGCTTCTTCAGCTGTCATCTCGACGACTTCGGATCCGGCACGGAGCTTATACTCGACCTTACCCTCAGCGGCCTTTCTGCCGACAGTGATACGTATCGGAATACCGATCAGGTCAGCATCCTTAAACTTCACGCCAGCACGCTCTTCTCTGTCATCGATCAGGACTTCTGCGCCCGCTTTCTCGAGTGCATCGTGAATCTCGTTCGCCATCTTAACTACGGTCTCATCCTGAGATGTAGTCGGAACGACGATAACCTGATACGGAGCCACGGACATCGGCCAGATGATACCGTTCTCATCGTAGTGCTGCTCGATGATGGCGGCTAAGGTTCTGGAAACACCGATACCATAGCAGCCCATGATCATGGAGTTCTCTTTACCGTCTTTATCGAGGTAGATGCAGTGGAGCGCATCGGAATACTTCGTGCCGAGCTTGAAGATATGTCCTACTTCGATACCTCTGCACATGGACATCGGCTTGCCGCACTTCGGGCACGGATCACCTTCTACAGCGCCTCTTACATCTACGATACGGTCCGGTGTGAAATCACGGCCAATATTGACATTCTTGAAGTGGAAGTCTGTCTCGTTGGCACCAACGATGAAGTTCGTCATCGCAGCGACCTCATAGTCAGCGATCACTTCGATCTTTTCCTTCAGGCCGCAAGGTCCTGCAAATCCGACAGCCGCACCGGTAACACGCTCTACTTCTTCGAAAGAAGCGAGGTTCATCTCTGTCGCATCGAAGAGATTACCGAGCTTGGTCTCATTGATCTCACGGTCACCTCTGACCATAACGGCCACGATCTTACCGTCGATATTGTAAAGGATCGTCTTTGCAAATGCAGTCGGCTCAGACTTCATGAACTCCATGAGTTCCTCGATGGTCTTTACATGAGGTGTCTCGATCTTTTCCATCTCGAGCATCTCGACATCTTTCGGAGCCTCGACCTTCGGGCACGGTGCTTTTTCCTCATTCGCGGCATAGTCACAGGACGGGCAGTATGCGATTGCATCTTCACCAACTGCGGACTTTACCATGAACTCCTGGGAACCGGAGCCGCCCATCGCGCCGGAATCGGCATCAACGAGGATGTAGTCGAGGTTGCAGCGGTCGAAGATCTTGCAGTAAGCCTCTTTCATGTTTAGGTAGGACTTATCCAGACCTGCCTCATCGACATCGAAGCTGTAAGCATCCTTCATGACGAACTCACGGGAACGGACGACACCGAATCTCGGGCGCTTCTCGTCACGGTACTTATGCTGGATCTGATACAGAGTGACCGGAAGATTACGATAAGAACGGATCGTATCTCTGACCGCCTCTGTGAAAGGCTCCTCATGCGTCGGGCCTAGGCAGAACTGACGTCCGCCACGGTCTTTCAGACGGAACATCTCCGGGCCGAACTTCTCCCAGCGGCCGGAAGCCATATAGGTCTCCGCAGGAAGAACTGCCGGCATGATCAGTTCCTGAGCTCCTGCTCTATCCATCTCCTCACGGACGATGGCTTCAACTTTCCGGTAGGCACGATAGCCCAACGGCATATAAGAATAAATACCTGCTGCTGCTTTACGCATCAGACCGGCACGGAGCATGAGCTGATGGCTCACGATCTCGGCATCAGACGGCACTTCTCTCTGAGTGGACATGAAAAGCTTAGATACTCGCATGATTGATTCCTCTTTCATCGCGCACATACGCGCATATATAAATAGATAGCACACAAAAGTATAATGATTTGCCGCAAAGATGTCAATTTGCGTCGATACAGATGCTCCTCGGAAGAATCGGATGCGTCCGTTCGAGATACCGGGACGTTTGTAGTAAAATAGGATTATCAGTTATGCTTTCACATCTTCCGGGAAGGAGGTTCCTATGCATCCTGTTATCACTTCCGACATCGTGATCGTCGGCGCCGGTGTTGTAGGCACTTCGATCGCCTACAGCCTGGTCCCTTACGATGTCCGGGTACTTCTCCTCGACAAGAATAATGATGTGGCGATGGGTGCCACACGCGCCAACAGTGCGATCATTCACGCCGGATACGATCCGAAGCCCGGCACCCTCATGGCGAAGCTCAATGTCGAGGGGAATTCTCTTTATGAGAAACTATGTCACGATCTTTCGGTTCCCTTCCGCCGCTGCGGTTCGCTCGTCCTCGCCTTTTCCGATACGGAAAAAACACTGCTGGAGGAACTCCTCGATCGCGGTATCAGGAATCACGTCCCGGACATCCGCATCCTGGATAAAGATGAACTTCACCGTATCGAACCCGGTGTTTCCGAAGATGCGGTTTCCGCTCTTTATGCCCCGACTGCCGGCATTATCAATCCCTGGGAATTCTGTCTTGCACAGGCGGAAATCTTCGTACGGAACGGAGGCACCTTTCTTCCTAACTGTGAAGTTACCGGGATCCATAAGGATACATCCGAAGAAGATCCGGATAGTGTTTATATCCTGGATACACCGCAAGGCGAGATCCGTGCACGAACCGTGATCCTGGCTTGTGGTATCGAAGCAGACAGCGTACACGGTCTTATCAGCAAACCGGACTTTTCGGTAGTTCCGACCCGCGGCGAATACTATCTACTGGACAAATCCGAGGGAAGCCGCGTCTCTCATGTGGTTTTCCAGTGTCCGAACGAATACGGTAAAGGCGTTCTTGTCGCACCGACAGTACACGGAAACCTGATCTGCGGCCCTACCTCCGAGGTGCTGAAAGAAGATATCGAGGATACTTCCACCACCTCTGTAAAACTATCCGAAATCAGAGAAAAGGCTGCCCGCTCTGTGGGCAATATCTCCTGGCGCGATAATGTCCGAAACTTCTCCGGCATACGTGCCAATACGACTACGGATGACTTTATCATCCGGGCGGTCCCCGATCAAAAGGGAATATTCGAGGCCGCCGGGATCAAATCCCCCGGACTTGCGAGCAGTCCCGCGATCGGCCTTTATATGCTGAACCTTCTAAAAGAAAGCGGCATTCCGCTTCCCGAAAAGAAAGGCGGATATGACCTTACCAGAAAGAAGATCCACTTCCGCGATATGAGTAACGAGGAACGTGCTGCACTTGTAAGGAAAGATCCGGCATACGGGCGTATCGTCTGCCGCTGTGAAGGCGTCACGGAGGGCGAGATCAGAGATGCGCTTCTTAGTCCCATCCCGCCTGTCTCCCTAGACGCCGTCAAGCGGCGTGCCGGAACAGGGATGGGCCGCTGCCAGGGTGGATTCTGCGGTCCGCGAATCGTGGAGATGCTTATCGAACAGAGCAGAAATTCTAAAGATTCCTCCGGACAGAATCCGGAAGATTTTTCGCCTCTTTCCATCCTTCAGGATGCAGACGGCTCATATCTGTTCGTTCCACGGGATGCCGAGAAGGAGGTGGAACCATGAGATCTTATGATATCGTTGTGATAGGTGGCGGTCCGGCAGGTTTAGCCGCTGCAAAAAGCGCCGCAGAAAACGGCTGCACCTCGATCCTTCTCATCGAGCGTGACACGAAGCTCGGCGGGATCTTAAACCAGTGTATCCATAACGGCTTCGGTCTTTCCCACTTCGGGGAGGAGCTCACCGGCCCGGAGTATGCTTTCCGTGCATATGAAGAACTGAAAAATACCATCGGTTCCCTAAGTGATCCGAAATCCGGAAAGAAAGATCCTGCCGTAGAGATCCTTCTTGACACCTTCGTTATGGAGATCACTCCCGAGAAGACGATCTATGCCATGAATAAGAAGGACGGCTACTTCGAGATATCTGCCAAGGCGATCATCCTCGCGATGGGCTGTCGTGAGAAAGCACGCGGTGCTCTCGCGATCCCCGGAACACGTCCGGCCGGTGTTATGACCGCAGGACTTGCGCAGCATTACGTCAACATCGACGGATACATGGTCGGAAAGAGAGTCGTAATCTTAGGTTCCGGCGACATCGGACTTATCATGGCCCGCCGCATGGTTTTAGAAGGTGCCGAAGTTCTCGCATGTATCGAGATCGCTCCTCAGCCGGGCGGACTTGCCAGAAATATCACTCAGTGCCTTCAGGACTATGGTATTCCGCTATATCTCCGAAAGACAGTCACCGCGATCCACGGAAAAGACCGGCTCACCGGCATTACGGTGTCGGAAGTGGATGAGAAATATACTCCCATCCCGGGAACAGAACAGGAGATCTCATGTGATACGCTTCTTCTGTCCTGCGGACTGATCCCGGAGAACGAACTATCCAGGAAAGCCGGTATCTCCATCGATCCGAAGACGGGAGGCCCCTTCTCTTCCGATGTCCATGAGACCTCTGTTCCGGGTATCTTTGCCTGCGGAAATGTCCTTCATGTCCATGATCTTGCAGATAATGTCACTAAGGAAGCGATCGAAGCAGGAAAAGCTGCTGCACTTTATGTATCGGGAGCTCCTTCGACAGCGGACCAGGCGATCAGTGATCCGAAGGTCTTCCCCGGGAAAGCCGTAAAGCCTTTGAATTCTTTTTCTGAAAAGGCACTGCAGCAGGATCCTTCTTCCGACGGCTCATCTGACGGAGATACAGAAGTTCACCACATGACCTGTATTATCTGTCCTCGCGGATGCTCACTTACCGTCACGCCCGGAAATCCTCCGAAAGTCACCGGAAACGCCTGTCCCCGCGGGGAAAACTATGCCATCGCGGAGATCTCACATCCGATGCGCACACTTACCACGACCATACGGGTCCGAAAAGAGGATGGCACGATCGGCCGTATCAGTGTAAAATCTAAAGGCGAGATCCCGAAGCAGGAGATCTTCAGCCTGGCCGGGAAGATCCATAAGACGATTATTGAATCACCGGTCGGTGTCGGGGACGAGGTTTTGCCCGGCGTGATCGCCACAAGCTCTACCTGAACCGGGTTTATCAGATATAAGTGAAAAGGAGATTTACATTTGAGTACTGATGCCAAAGAAAAAGAAGCACCACTTCCTTTGAAGAAAAAGCAGGTATCCCACCCGTTACTTCTTACGTGTCTGGCTTCCATGTTATTGACCGTCCTGACCATCCTTTTCACCTATATCATCCTGGGATTTGCCCCGTTCGGTGATCAGGCTCTGATCTATAAGGACGGACAGCAGCAGATGATCGATCTTCTCTGCTGGTTCAAAGATGTTCTGACCGGAAAATCCTCGATCAGTTACTCCTTTTCCAAGCATCTCGGCGGCAGCAATTTCGCGGTCTTTTCTTATTATCTGGCATCTCCGCTGAATCTTCTGATCGTCTTTTTCCCGAAGTCGCAGGCATCCACCTTCATGAATATCCTGTTTCTTCTTAAGTCTTCACTTGCTGCGCTTTTCGCCGCTTATTATCTCGGCAGAAGATTCCGTCCGGATACAAGAACAAAATACGGGATCACCGTGCTCCTTTCGGTCTCCTACGCATTCAGCCAGTACCTCATCGCCCAGAGCAACAACATTATGTGGCTCGATGGTGCGTATATGCTTCCGCTCATACTCGCAGGCGTAGAGAAGCTCATCTCCGAAAAGAGAAGCACTCTCTTTATCGTTTCCACTTCTCTCACCCTGATCTTCAACTGGTATACCGGTGTCATCGACCTGCTTTTTGCAGGTCTGTGGTTCCTGTTTGAATCAGCGCGTCTTGCTATCACCGGAGATCCCGAAGCGGTAAAACTTTCCTCAAAGAAAGCCCGCTCCTCCCACCCCGCGCTTTCCGCATTTGGTTTTTCGGTCCTTCGCTTTTCCGTCGGATGTATAAGCGCGATCCTTTGCGCTGCCGCAGTACTTCTGCCGACGCTCAGCATGCTCTCCGGAAGATCGTACGGTAAGTCCGGCATCGGGATGCTCACCGACTTTTCCATGATCGGCTTTGTCCCGAACATCATCAGCAACTATTCCTTCGGCTTTGTCAGTGTGAAGGGTGGTGTCAGCCTGTTTGCAGGCTTCTTCATTATTCTCGGAGTCGTTCTTCTTTTTACTTCCACGGCAAAAGCACTCAAGGAGAAACTTCTCTATGGCGGCTTTCTTCTTCTGATCGTCCTGTCTTTCTACTTCCAGCCTCTGGTCGCTATCTTTTCCATGCTTCGGGAGGTGGAGTCTTTCTGGTACCGCTATTCCTACGTCGGAAGTTTCGCACTCATCTATCTGGCTGCGATCTTCTACCTCGGTTCCGACAGGAAGAAAATCAAGCTGTGGATACCGCCTTTCACTGCCGCCGTTTTCTGTATTATCGTGCTGCTGATGACCAGACCGGAATCCCATACAACCGCCGAGATCATCTTCTCCTCGCACCTTGCTTCGATACTGCTCCGCTCCCCGAATACCTATTTGGATAACCTTGTATCAAAGATCCTCTTCCCGGTTCTCATCTCGCTTCTTCTCTGTCTTGTCTTCTTTGTACGAAAGAAGCGGCAGGATCTTTTCCGCGTTTGCGCGGTACTTCTCTCCCTTTCTGTAGTATGTGAACTGGCAATGTCGCAGATGGTTCTTTCAAAGATCTATGCTACGGCAGATGCTCCTTATATCGAACGGTATTCCCGTGATGAGACCGCTCTTGTCGATAGTATCGAAGATACCACTTTCTACCGTATCGTTCAGACCTCCTATCACAGCAGCCACCATGGTCTTGCGGCCTCGTATAACGAACCGCTTGCATATAACTTCCGGTCAGTATCGTCTTTTGTTTCTGCACCGGATGAAAATTCCGTCGCTTTTTTGGACCGCGCAGGGTATCCGGGATACTACGATACGATCTCTGTCACGGTATCTGAGAACCTGGCACTCGATAGCCTCCTTTCCGTCAAGTATGTCCTGCTCTCCTCAGGAGATGCAAATACCGAAGGTCTGGAGAAGCTCTCCGGCATCGACGGATTTAAGGATCTTTATCTGAATCCCTATGCACTTTCACCTGTATTTGTAATTCCGTCCTCCGGAAGTTTCGACAGTGAAAACACGAACCCCGCCAGATACCTCAATGATATGTACCGGCATCTGTCCGGCATCGAGAAAAATATCTTCCGCCCCGTAGCTCCGGATATAACAAGCGACGGTGCTTTTGTCGCACAGGAAGAGCCGGGGTCCATTCTCTACGCGATACTGAAGACCAATTTCGAAACCGGTGCTACACTTCAGATAAACGATGAAGATTATACGAGATATTCACAGGAGATGGCACCGACCATGGTCCGCATGCATCCTGTCAACGGAAGTGCGAAGATCTATCTGCCGCTCGATCCTTTGAACGATCAGATGATCGTTGACGCACAGTTCTATGCACTGGATCTGGAAGTCCTCTCCGAGGCGGTATCCGCGATCCGCAGCCGCACGTCTGCGTCCTATTCCATCGGGGACGGGCATGCGAAGATCGAGGTCAGTGATGCAAAGGCGGGAACTTCTCTCTTCACTTCTATTCCTGACAGCCGCGGCTGGACGGTTAAACTGAACGGAAAGAAAGTAGACTATGATCTTACCGGAAGCACCTTCATCACGATCCCTCTGGAAGAAGGAGATAACATTATCGAGATGTCCTACTCGGTTCCGCATCTTTCTTCCGGCATCGTGCTTTCCATCGCCGGCGTGCTTCTTCTTTCCGGCATCACCTATTTCGAAAGAAAAAAGAAGGACGCCTGATCCGGCGTCCTTTCGTCTCTTTTACGTCTACTTCGGATTTAATACGGGAATTCCCAGAAGAACTCGTCTCTCTTACAGAAAGCGTAGTTATAGTCTTTCGTACTTGCGTACTCTTCACCGCCATCGTTTTGGGACTTAAACTCCCCGATCGCCTGCATCTTCTTCTTCACTTCCTCATCCGTCAGAGTGATCCTGGTTACATTATTCCAGTCCAGCGTCGTCTGCATCGTCGGGAACGGTGTGCTGAATTCCGTGATCACGGCAGATCCGTCTGCATTATAAGTCAGATGCTCCGGCCAGGTCGTCTCTTCGGCATGGATCACGCTCTCGCAGAGTACCGGGTGGTACTCTCTCTCCTTGACGATCGTCTCGATCGTTGACTTCACCAGAAGGAATGCATACTTATGGTCTTCATGCCACTCAAATTCCGATGTCGTATAGATACGGTCCGGAAGATTGGTAAGGATGTATTCATGAATATCATCCGTAAGATCCCTGCGGTTATAGTAGCCAAAGGAACCGCTGCGAAGGGAACGGTAATCAAACAGGTTCTGTTCCGGTACGCCATATGTCTGATAGGATCCGCTATGGGCACGGAACTTCCCGTCCCAGTTGTCAGATTCCAGGATCGTCCCCAGCGTCAGATCTCCATATCCGAGGAAAGTGATATCTGATTTATCTACACCTAAGAGTTTTAGCGCACTTACACTTTCGGCATACCGCACCGGGGTGAGATCGGATCCGTAATAATCCCCGTTCGTCAGGAAAAGCACTTTCACGATATTCCCCTCTGCGATCGTCTTCTGGATCGTGCCGGCAAATCCCAGGATCTCATCATCCTCATGCGGCGCAACGATCAGGGTGACCTTCTTTTCCGACTTTACCGAAGAGATATTGGAAACCGTGATATTTCCATCTCCGGGGATATACTTGAACATGACCTGTGCTTTTCCCGCATCGAGATGGACCGTTTCCGTGATCGTCCCCTCGCCCTTCGGGAAGAAAGCCTTCTTGATGAATCTGTCATTGATAAATAAACCGTAGGTAGCATCTTCTCCGGAGTTGTTATACCGGATCGAAATATCATATGTTCCTGCCTGATCCGCTTCGAGTTCAAAGTTCTGCGGTTCCTTTTCCGGAAGAAGATCCGCATCGTAGTTTTTCACCTCGATCACACGGAAAGATTCACCATTATTTTCAAACACTTCCAGTTCATCGAGATATTCACCGATCAGACCATTGCAGTATGCTCTTCTGTCATCATTCTCTTCAAAGAACGTGATCTTCCCATAGACACTGTTTCCGGTCATTCTTCCCTTATAGGTCGTTCCTTCGGGAGAAAACATGTAAAGGCCGATCATACCGCCATTATGAGCATACCCGTGTTCAGAAACATAACCATCTATATCGACCGTACAGTTCACGATATCCGGGTAACCTGTTCCGCAAATACCACCCATAAACTGTTCATCTTTGGTTGTCCGGTCTGTATCGATACAAACAAGTGTGACATCCGTCTGCACCCCGGTAAAAGATCCGTACCCGAAACCGACGACACCGCCGACACCAAGCATGCGGTCATGCGCACGAAGATAGACATCCCCGACCACATTGACATTAGTGATCTTTGAATCACTCATATATCCGGCGAGCGTGCCGACGAAGCAGGGCTCATCGGAAGTAATATCCACATGCGAATTACGAAATGTCAGATCCTTGATCTCCGCATGATCAAGAGCATCAAACATTCCTGCGAGAGTCGTGGAATACGGCTTGAGGTTTCCATCATAGGTATCTCTTCTCGCCTCTCCCGTCGAGGTGACCGTCAGACCCAAGATCGTATGACCGTTTCCATCGAGTGTTCCGCTAAAGGAAAAAGGGATCCACTCGATATTGCTCATATCGATATCCGATGTCAGGAGAAACTTCCCGTCCGGTTTTTCTTTTATTTTATAAAGATCTTCGGAAGAACTGATCTTCGTATAGCTCATGTGCCTGATTTTATCTCCCAGCCCCCAGAAGGCAAAGGCCATAAAAACAAGCAATCCCAGCACGGCGATCAAGACGCCGGCCAGGATCAGGATATTTTTCCTATTGCTTTTTTTCTTAGTTTCCATAATGTTTTCCATCCCTGAACGGATCAAAGTATCGAAAACATTATATCAGACTTTCGGTCTTGCTACCTTTGCGAAGATCTCCGGAGCTGTCTCCTCGAAAAGATGAACCATCTCTTCATCGGAGATCACAGTGATACGTCCCTCGTCATACTGCTTGTCGATCCACTCCTTCATCTTCGCGATGAACGGATCTTTCTTGCTGACGGCACTCTCACCGGCAAGACGATAGTAGTTATTGATCCAGCAGGCAATACCTGCAAGTCCGGATACATTGCTGACCGCAACGAGCGGCGGACGGTCGAGGAGTGCCTCTGTATCGAAGATGTTATAGATCTCCGGATCCTTCAGAAGTCCGTCTGCGTGGATACCTGCCTTCGTAACGTTAAAGTTCTTTCCGACGAACGGAGTCATCGGCGGCAGTTCATAGTTTGTCTCACGGGAGATATAGTCCGCGATCTCTGTGATCACGCGGGAATCCATACCATCGAGTGTTCCACGGAGCTGTGCATACTCGAAGACCATCGCCTCGAGCGGTACATTACCGGTTCTCTCGCCGATACCCAGCAGAGAGCAGTTAACTGCCTGTGCGCCATAGAGCCATGCAGTGGAAGCATTTACGACGCCCTTATAGAAGTCGTTATGGCCGTGCCACTCGAGCATCTCACACGGAACACCTGCATGGTGCTGCAGACCATAGATAATACCGGATACAGATCTCGGCAGTGCAACGCCCGGGAACGGAACACCGTAGCCCATGGTATCGCAGGCACGGATCTTGACCGGGATGCCGCTATCCTCGGAAAGTCTCATAAGAGCGGTCGCAAAAGGTACTACGAAGCCGTAGAAATCGGCACGTGTGATATCTTCGAAATGACATCTCGGACGAAGTCCTGCGTCGATGGCATCCTTCACGATACCGAGATACTTATCCATCGCCTGCTGACGGGTAAGGCCCATCTTGTTGAAGATGTGATAGTCAGAGCAGGAAACGAGGATACCTGTCTCCTTGATGCCGATGTTACGGACGAGCGCGAAGTCGGACTTGGTCGCACGGATCCAGGTCGTGATCTCCGGGAACTTATATCCGAGCGCCATACACTGTTCCAGCGCCTCTCTGTCCTTCTGCGAATATACGAAGAATTCTGTCTGACGGATGATTCCCTTCGGTCCGCCAAGGCGGTGCAGCATCTTATAGATCTCCACCATCTGCTCGGTGGTATAAGGTGCACGGGACTGCTGTCCGTCACGGAATGTGGTATCTGTAATATAGATCTTTTCCGGCATGTTCATCGGAACTTTTCTATAGTTATAAGCGATCTTCGGGACTTCTGCATACGGGAACAGCTCACGGAAAAGCTCCGGCTTCTCGACATCCTGCAGTGTATACTGGTACGGATCCTGTTCCAGAAGATTGCTCTTGTCACTCAGCGCGATATTTTTCATGTTGTGTTCCTCCTGCTTGCAAAATGATAAGCTACACGTCTTTGTGCGCATATATAGTAAATAGGTTTCGAGTGCGCTTGTCAACGGCAAAACCGTTTTTTCTACTTTTTCATTTCAACCTTTGATTTTTGCAAGATGATTTTGTCCAAATTGCATGAATGGTAATTCCGTTATCTAACTATTTCTTTAGAAAAACAGCCTTCCGCTGCCGGATTCCTTAAGAAGTGCCTGGATCCTCTTCGGCATGATCGGATGGGTACTCATAAGATTTAAAATGAACACGAAGAATCCGCGGGTCTCATGGCAGTGCTTCACATAATCCTCGACATCGACCTTCTTATACAGGTGCTTGCCGACGACCAGCGCGAGCATCGGCTCGACTCCGCTGACACCGACCAGATGCTGTGCGACGCGGTCACAGCTGTATTCCCTGGCACGGGAAAGTGCGGATGAAAGGATCGGGATATAGTTCGCATAAAGGATGCTGAGCTGATATAGGAAAGTCGCATGACGGAGCCGGATATGGCTCATCTCATGTGCGATGATGAACTTGATGCTCTCCAGATCGTGGTGCTCCAGATAGGCGACCTCGAAAAGATCGGCCAGAAGGACCACATACTGTCTTCTAAGAATAAAGGTCGAAAATGCATTCAGGACACCGTTTTCCTGTGTCAGATAGATTTTCGGAGTCTTCTTCATGCCGAGCCGTCTGGAGTACTCTTCCACAACAGCATAGATCTCGGGGAAGTTCTTTTCCGTGATCCTTATAGAATTTGCCCTGTACTGCGCATAGTAAAGATAGGCAGCGATCATCAGGACAAACGGAAGCATGATCAGAATAACGAGCAGTTCCTGATGCACCTCCACAAACCGGCTTACGCCAAGGATCTGTTCTTTGAAAAAAGCACCGAACGACTGTGACAGCGGGCCCTCTCCATAGAAAGCCAGGATACTGATGATGATACCACCCACGAGCATCACGATGTTGAGGATGACCATAGTGATATACATCGGCATTTCAGCCTTGTGGCGGAAAGCACGTATCTCCTGCTGAGAAAACGGCGGAAGACCTCCTGACAGTGCTTTTGCCGAAGACGCGGGAAAAGCGCCGGCTGTCGTATTCAGATGATTCACACGGTTGTCCATATCTTTATACCGCTCCTGTCCTTTAATTCAATTCCAATATATTATGATATACTTAATGCGTTCTTTTCTCAAGGAAGGACATTTCGCACTGAAAAGAGGTCAAATATGAGCAAATTTTCCATCGTAAAGAAGATCACACGACAGAACATACGCACACGTTTATTGATCGCACTGGTTATCTTTCTCATCGGAGTCGTCCTTGCTATCATCCAGATCCCGAAGACTACCAGGTATTTTCTGGCGAATAAAAACGTATTTGCCACTTCCAGCGACAATTACAAAAAGGGGAAATTCTATCAGGGAAAGCTCTACTATCTCTACGATTGCTTCGGAACCAATGATAATGGCGGATTCTATCTCGCGCCGGCGGAAAATGATGCCGGAGAGAACTGCTTTCTGATCGTTTTTATACCGAACAAATACGAAGAAAAAGCACAAGCGATCATCGACCAGACCTATGAATACATGGAAACAGGCGATGACAGCGTACTGACGGAGTCCATCAACTGCAGAGGATTCCTCGACGAAGTCGATTCCTCGACTCTCCGCTACTGCTACGAGTATATGGATTATGTCGGACTTCCTCAATCAGCAAGAGATCAACTATGCGATACCGAGTTCGTCTTCTACCCGGTGGAGAAGATCCTGCTTAGTGAGACCGGAGTCTTCATCCTTATTATCCTGGTCATCTTCGGAGGAGCGGTCTTTACAGCAATTACCGCATTTACGAAGGGATATCTCAAGCCGCTGAAAAAACAGCTGGAGAAGGAGAATATGACGCTGAAGGATATGGATGAGGAATTCAAAGACCCGATGATCAATTTTGGAAATATCTATGTCAGCGGCAAACATGTAGTCGAGGCGACTGCCAGCCCTAAGATCTTAAAGATCGAGGATGTGATCTGGCTTTATCCCAGTATTTCCGGTGTTGCGAGCGGCAGCCAGGCGATCTTCTACTCTTTCTTCTATACCAGAAATCACGAGTGCGTGAAGTATTCACTCAAGGATGCCACATCCGCTGAAGTTCTCTGCAAGTCCGTTCACTCGGTACAGCCCAGGGCACTGTATGGTTTTGTTCCCGAAAACCAGAACATGTATTACCGCCACTTTAACGAGCTCGTCGATCAGGTGTACAATAAGACCGAAGATACTCAGGAAGAGCGTGTCTCTGAAGGATCAGCAGCGATCCCTTCTGAACCGCAGGATGCTCCGGCCGCGGAAGAAATCCCGCAGCCGGCAGCCGCCGATATTCTTACCCCATCCAGCGTAGCACAAAAAGAGGAGGATGATCTTTTATGAAAGATGGATTTTTACGAGTAGCAGCCGCCACACCGAAGATCCGTGTAGCTGACATCGACGCCAACGCAGAGGCGATCATCTCCTGTGTAAACAGTGCAGATAAGGACTGCGCCCTTCTGGTATTCCCGGAACTCTGCGTGACAGGAAGCACCTGCGGAGACCTGTTCCGTCAGGAAACTTTTGTAGAAAAAGCTTGGGAAGCACTATACCGCATCGCTGATGAGACATCGGATGCGGGATGCGTCTTTATCATCGGTCTTCCCGCATATATCGAGGGAAAGCTTCTGGACCTCGCAGTCGTGATCCACGAAGGCGTGATCCTCGGATGCAACGTCAAGCTCACCCTTACCGAAGAACAGTCCCGCTACTTCTCTCCTTACGAGATCAACGGTTCTTTCTACGACGAGCACTTCGACGATGAGATCTCCTTCGGCCAGCCTCTTTATTTCTGTGAGAACGACCTGTTCTCCTTCTCTGTCATGTTTGACGAGGATCTTCGCGCACCGATCTCTGACGATGTCGATGCTGCGCTTTCCGGATGCCATATCATCGCGACGCTTTCGAGCCGTCCATATACTATCGGTTCCGACGAGAAAACAGCACAGTTCCTCTGCGCTCAAAGCAGAAAGCTCCATGCCGCTTATGTCTATGCCAATGCCGGCTTTGGCGAGTCCACTACAGACCTCGTCTTCGCAGGGACAAACTTCATCTTCGAAAACGGCAGGGAACTTTCAAGAAGCGGTGCTTTTAACAAAGGCGCGATCTATACAGATATCGACCTCAAGCTTCTTGCTTCCGAGAGATTGAGAGATGACTCCTGGAGAACGGATTTTGCCAATTCTTCTTCCGAGTCCGACTTTGATTTCATCACCTTCCCGATGGATCTGAATGAAGACCTCAAGCTGATCCGTAAAGTCGGCAAGAACCCGTTCGCACCGGAAGATAAGGAAGAGATCACCCGCCGCTGTGAGCAGATCCTCACTATCCAGGCGATGGGACTTGTCACCCGTATGTCCCATATCAACAGCAAAAAAGTCATCCTCGGCCTGTCCGGCGGTCTTGATTCCACACTGGCATTCCTGGTATGTGCCCGTGCCTTTGATATCATGGGCCTTCCAAAGACAGATATCCATGCCGTAACGATGCCATGCTTCGGCACGACATCCAGAACAAAAAACAACTCTATCGAACTTGCCAAGGCCTATGGTGCAAAGATCGATGAGATCTCCATCAAGGATTCCGTCCTTTCCCACTTCAAGGATATCGGACACGATCCGGAAAACCACAATGTCGCATACGAAAATGCCCAGGCCAGAGAGCGCACACAGCTGCTCATGGATCTCGGCAATGACGAAGGATCTCTTGTCGTCGGCACCGGCGACCTCAGTGAACTTGCACTCGGCTGGGCGACCTATAACGGTGACCACATGTCCATGTATGCCGTAAACGGTTCTGTCCCGAAGACTCTGATCCGCCACATCGTGGCATATGAGGCAGACCGCGTAAATGACACACAGCCGAAGCTCGCATCTGTCCTCCGTGACATACTGGCAACTCCGGTATCTCCGGAGCTCCTGCCTCCGACAGCAGACGGCACCATCTCCCAGAAGACGGAGGATCTCGTAGGGCCTTACGAGCTTCACGACTTCTTCCTCTACTATTTCGTACGTCTGGGATTTGCCCCGTCGAAGATCTACCGTCTGGCGAAGGCTGCTTTTGCCGGTGAATACGACGATGCGACGATCTATAAGTGGGAAGAAAACTTCTTAAAGCGCTTTATCTCCCAGCAGTTCAAGCGTTCCTGCCTGCCGGACGGTCCGAAGGTCGGATCTGTCGATGTATCTCCGAGAGGCGATCTGAAGCTTCCTTCCGACGCCACATCCAAGGTCTTCCTTGACGAACTGAAGACAGTCCTGGAGTAAGCATGAAGCAGAATAGAAGTTTTCCCAAAGCAGTTGTGACCGAGAAAGCGGAGGCCGCTATCAAGCGCGGTCATCCGTGGGTCTATGATACCGAGATCACCTCTTTTTGCGAAAAGAAAGTAAAAGACGGGATCTTCCCGGATGACACCGGCGTGCAGAACGGTGCGCTGACCGACGTCCTTTCATCCAAGGGACGCTATCTCGGCACCGGTTTTCTAAGCTTAAACAGTAAGATCCGCATCCGTATCCTTTCAGATAATGCGAATGAGACCTTCGGCGATACCTTCTGGCAGCGCCGTGTCAAATATGCGCTCGACATGCGACGGACCGTCATGCAGGACGACTATTCCTGCTGCCGCCTGATCTTCGGAGAGGCTGACGGTATTCCGGGTCTTACGGTGGACCGCTATGAAGATATTCTTTCCACCGAGGTACTTTCCTACGGGACCGAACAGGTAAAGGACATCATCTACCGCGCACTTGTCGAAGAACTCGCTAAAGACGGGATCACCGTCCGCGGTATCTTCGAAAGAAATGAAGCAGCCCTTCGTGAGAAAGAAGGTCTTCCACTCGAAAAAGGCTGGTATCAGGGAGACTTTGTCGGCACCCCTTCTTCTCCGCGCGTGGAGATCACCGAAAACGGGATCAAATACACGGTAGATGTCGAGAACGGTCAGAAAACAGGCTTCTTCCTCGACCAGAAATATAACCGTCTGGCCGTAAGCAAGCTCGCCCGCGGCATGAAGGTCCTCGACTGCTTTACCCATACAGGTTCTTTTGCCATGAATGCGGCAAAAGGCGGAGCTGCACATGTTACCGCCGTAGATGTTTCGCAGTTCGCCGTCGATACAGCAGCTGAAAATGCAAAGATCAACGGTCTTTCCGACCGGATGGACTTCGTCTGTGCAGACGTCTTCGAGCTTCTTCCGAAGCTCGAGAAAGAGCATGCCGATTATAACTTCATCATCCTGGATCCGCCGGCCTTTACCAAGAGCCGTAAGACTACGGATAATGCCAAGCGTGGTTATAAAGAGATCAACTACAGAGCCATGAAGATGCTGCCCAGAGGCGGGTACCTCGCGACCTGCTCCTGCTCACACTTCATGCCGAATGAACTCTTCCGGAAGATGCTTCTCGAAGCGGCAAGAGATGCCGGCGTGACACTCCGCCTGATCGAAGAAAGAAGAGCGGCCCCGGATCACCCTGTTGCCATGGCGATTCCCGAGACCGACTATCTTAAGTTCTATCTTCTGCAGATCGTATGATGCTTCCCACCTCTTTGGCATTTTTTGCGATAAATGAGGCACCGGCATCCGCAAGTTCTTTTTCAGAGCCGTAACCATAGAGAACTCCGATGGAAGCGATCCGGTTCTTTACCGCCCCTTCGATGTCATACATGCGGTCACCGACCATGACACAGGAACTGCGGATAGCGTCCGGATCTTCCGGAGAAATATCGCACATCGCCTGACGGATCAGTTCTTCCTTGGTGTAGTTCACATCTTTTAATTCCGGTCCGATCACCTTCTCAAAGTATTTCAGGATATCAAAGTGTTCCACGATCCTTTGCGCGAAGAATGTCGGTTTGGAAGTTACGACATAGAGCTTTATTCCTTTGCTGTGAAGTTCCCGAAGCATTTCTCCGATCCCTTCATAGAGCGGGGCATTATACATCTCTCCCCCGTTATAGTGCTCCCGGTAATACGCCGTCGCCTGCTTCGCATCCTCTTCAGACATCTGGCAGAACTGCATAAATGACTGCACCAGCGGCGGTCCGATAAAACACTTGATGCTTTCCTTATCTTCCACCTTATAGTTCATCTTCTGAAGCGCATACAGGATCGAATTCAGGATCCCGAACTCCGACTGTGTCAGCGTCCCGTCCAGATCAAAAAAAGCATATTTATACATTCAGGTCTTCTCTTCTTTCTTTACGTAATAACGGCTATCAGAACGATGTCCTTACGAGAAATCTGTCATCGATATCACATACACGTGCAAATCCCGTGCAGCTCATGACGAACCGCAGTTCGTTAGTGATACCGGCAAGGAACTTCGTCATGCCTTCGATCCCGCCTTCTTCCAGAGAAGGAAGCATGGATCTTCCAACTGCCGCCGCATCCGCGCCCAGCGCCAGGCACTTATACACATCCGCACCGGAACTGATACCGCAGTCAACGATGATCTTTACATCTCTTCCGGCGAGTGCCTCCCTGATCTCCGGAAGCACCATCATCGGCGGGACTGCATACGGAAGTCTTCCATGGTGATGGCTGACGATGATCGCTTTTGCTCCAAGATCTGCACACTTTACCGCCTCTTCCGGGCTCAGAACACCCTTGATAAAGAAAGGAAGCTTCGTGGATTCGATGTAGGATCGGATCATATCCGATGTCTGTACGGCCATCTTCTCTCCGATAACGACATCCAGGCCTTCATTTCCGAAGATGTGGTCGATATCCATTCCTATGCCAAAAGCACCTGCTTCTTCGGCAAACATCATCTGATCTCTGACCTTACCGTTATCCGCATAGGGTTTTACGATACGGACAGTCTTTGCTCCGGTATTTATGATCTTCTGGAAAAGGTCATTTTCCATCATTCCGACGAAATTAAGGATATTCATATTCTTTGCCGCTGTGGAGTACTCCTCCAAACCGGTCAGTTCTCTTCCCTTAAACTGCATAAGATGGGAAAAAGCCGGCGTCATAACAGGACTTGCGAAGGTCTCTCCAAAGAGCTCTGTCGATGTATCGGCAACCACAGAATCGATCAGGCTTTCCTTGATCAGGATGCTGTCCATATAGCGGGCCGTGATCTCATTTGCATCAGATATTCTTGTATAAGCCATAAGGTGCCTCCTTGAGGTAATTCATATATTGAGTATAGCATTATCCGTCCTTACAAAAGAACTCAGATCTTGTGGAAAAATACTTCTATTTTGCAAAATAAGAGGACCACCGGCGGAAACCGGCGGTCCTTCTTTTACTTCAATTCAGAACTGTCATTATGCCCACGGATTAGCAGCATCCGGTACACGGATCCCCACCAGGATAAACTGTTCCCACAGGAACCACTCACCGGTGGAAGGCTTTGTACGGAGCTTGATCTGTCTCGGGCTGTCTGCTCCTCCGGAATTCAGGTTCACGGTCAGATATCCTTCGTTGATATTATCTCTGCTGTGTGCCAGCTCATATACTGTCACGGAATACGGACGCTGCGGCATATAGTTGTTTTGCGGCGTTGCGCCGTTCAGATAAGAACGCGGAATATAATCCGAATCTCTGAAGCGGTCCGCTATAAAAGAGAGCTCATATGGCGACAGCGGCTGTGGGCCCTTCAGGAAATTCAGCATACGGATGCTCTCATCCTTATTAAACGGATACACACAAAGAGCAGCGACCGTGAGAGCAGCGACATCGAGAGGATCCTTCATAGAAGCCTCCGGAAGTGCTTGCAGCTGTTCAAGCGTCTCCGGCATCTCCTGGAAAACCACCGTCTTCTTCGGAAGTGCTCCGGATGCATTTGCTGCCGCACTCTGGGCACCTGCTATACCATTCTGTAAACTGTCAAATAAACCCATAGTTATTCTCCTTCAGAAATCTTCATGATATACGGATCAGCGGTTAACCGGTCCTCTGTTTACGATACCGCCGTTATTGGTACCCTCATCCTTCCAGGATTTTCTTGTAAACATATTCTCGAGGTCTGTCTTTTTCTCCGCCTGCGCAGCTAACGGATCAACTGCCGGAGCAGAAGCATCGGCAAATGGAGCTGCAGAATAATCTCCCGAAACAGGAGTCGACGGTGTACCTTCTACCGGTACCGGCGGCACAGGAGCCATGTATTCCGTAGGAACATCCGGAGCGGTTTCTACCGGCGCTCCGCCTAATTCCGAAGAGCCCGGATTAAACGGCGGCGGTTCAGGAAGTCTGTCTTCCATAGGAGCCACAGGTGCTTCCGGCATCGCAGGAACTTCCGGTACTGCAGGAACTTCAGGAACTGCAGGTACTTCCGGTACTGCGGGAACTTCCGGTACTGCCG